>DATNGX010000245.1:0-13088 GCA_035605755.1 Candidatus Krumholzibacteriia bacterium | reverse complement strand
AGATTCAACTGCAGATCGACCTTCTTCACCTTGCCGCGCTCGACACCGTTGATGAAGATGGGGTCACCCGCGATCAATCCGCCCACGTCCTTGAAGCGCGCGAAGAACGAGTAGCGTTTCTCCGCCACCGCGAAACGCTGGAACCACATGGTGCCGACCACGAGCACCACGGCTGCCAGCAGCACGACGGCGCCCACCCGAATCTCGAGACCGCGACCTTTCATTGTCCGCTCCCCATCATGATGGGACCTTCCGCGCGTCCCTCGATGAACTGGCGCACGAGCGGATGATCGGTTTCGCGAATTTCGTCCGGCGTTCCCTGAAAGATCACGACGCCGTCGTGAAGCATGGCGATGCGATGGCCCACCTTGTAGGCGCTGGCCAGATCGTGCGTGACCACGACGCTGGTGATCTTGAGCTCGCTGGAAAGCTTGACGATGAGATTGTTGATCACATCCGACATGATGGGATCGAGGCCGGTGGTGGGCTCGTCATACAGTACGCACTCCGGATTCATGGCGATGGCGCGCGCAAAGCCGACGCGTTTCTTCATTCCCCCCGAGAGCTCCGCGGGCACCTTGCTGCTGACGCCTTCGAGCCCGACCATGCGCAGCTTTTCATCGCAGATCTGCGCGATCTCCTCGTCGGTCTTTTCGGTGTGCTCGCGGATCGCGAGCCCGACGTTCTCCGCCACCGTCAGCGAATCGAAGAGCGCAGCGCTCTGAAAGACCATACCAAAGCGCATGCGCAGCTCGAACAGCTTTTTGCGCGACAGCTTTGCGACGTTGACGTTGTCGACAAGGACGGCGCCCCGATCCGGCGACAGGAGCCCCACAATGTGCTTCAGAAGAACGCTCTTTCCCGTGCCGCTCTGTCCGATGATGACCACGGTTTCACCCGGTTCGATGGTGAGATTCACGCCCTGCAGCACGCGCTTGTCGTCGAACTGCTTCCAGACGTTCTTGCACTCGAGGCGGAGCATTTACGTCGTTCCCCTGTAAAAAATAAGACGGAACAGCACCGACGCGAGGAAATAGTTGGTGATGAGAATGCAGATGCAGCTCGATACCACCGCCTGCATGGTGGCACGGCCCACGCCCTGCGCGCCGCCGAAGGTGCGAAATCCGTTGAAGCAGCCCATGAGCCCGATGATCAATCCGAAGGTAGCGGCTTTGACGAGCCCGCTGATCACGTCATCCACGTAGAAGAACATCCGCAAACCTTCTGTAAACGTCGAGGTGCTGACACCGACGGCAATCTTCGCCACCACCATGCCGCCGAAAATAGCGAGGCAGTCGGCAAAAATGGTGAGCACCGGCAGCATGATCACGCACGCCACCATGCGCGGCATGACCAGGTAGCGCATGGGGTCGATGGCGAGCAGCTCCATGGCGTCGATCTGCTCAGTGACTTTCATGGTGCCGAGCTCCGCCGCGATGGACGCGCTCACGCGGCCACCCACCACCAGTGCCGTGAGCACGGGCCCGAGCTCGAGAATCACGGACTTGCCGACCACGGTGCCGAGAAAAATCATCGGCACATAGTCCTGGAACTGATACGCGGCCTGCACCGCGGCCACGGCGCCGACGAACAATGCCGTGATGATGACGAGCGGGATGGAACCGAGGCCGATTTCCTGCATCTGCAGGAAGGTCTGGCGCGAGGTGCGCGGGAGCTCGATGAGTCGCGCGATGACACCCAGCAGCATGAGTGAGGTTCCACCCACGACCGCAAGCAAATTGAAAATGGACCGGCCGACAGTGCGGAAGGTATTGCGTAATGTTGGCATGCGCGTGGTGCGCTACTCTCCAAACGCGGCCGGCTCGAAGCGCGTGCACGAATCGATGAAGGTGAGGTTCACGGTCCCCGTCGGCCCGTTGCGCTGCTTGCCGATGATGAGCTCGGCCTTGCCGCGGTTCTCGTCGCTGCTGTCGTACACTTCGGGCCGGTACAGGAACAACACAACGTCGGCGTCCTGCTCGATCGATCCCGATTCGCGCAGGTCCGACAACATCGGACGCTTGTCGCCGCCGCGTGATTCGACGGCGCGCGAGAGCTGCGAGAGCGCGAGTACAGGAATCTCCAGCTCTTTTGCCAGTGCTTTCAGCCCCCGCGAGATGAGGGAAATCTGCTGCTGGCGGTTCTCGGTTCGTTCCTTGACGCTCACCAATTGAAGATAATCAACAATCAGCATTCCGACACCATGTTCTGCCTTGAGACGCCGCGCCTTGGCGCGCAGCTCGACCGTCGACAGACCCGCGGAATCATCGATGAAGATGGGTGCTTCGGCCAGATACCCGGCCACAATGGCGAGCTCCGCGTACTCGTTCGACTTCAGGTAGCCGCGGCGCAGCTTGTTGGAGTCGATGCGCGCTTCGCTGCACAGAAGACGCGTCACCAGCTGCTCCGACGACATTTCCAGACTGAACACGCCCACCGGAGTTTTCTGCTTGAGTGCCAGGTACTGTCCCAGGTTCAACGCGAACGACGTCTTCCCCATGCCGGGTCGTCCCGCGATGATGATCAGATCCGACTTCTGGAAACCCGATGTGAGCGAGTCGAGATCTTCGAACGGCGACGGCATGCCCGAGATGTGACTGCCGCTCGAATACAATTCTTCGATGTTCTTGAAGTGCGAGCGGATGATCTTTCCGATCGGCTCGAAGCCCTTGAACATTCCCTGCTGCGAGATCTCGAAGATATGACGTTCGGCCTCGTCCAGCACTTCGGTGGCTTCGCGGTCGCCCGAATAGCACTGCGTCGCGATATCGTTGCTGATCGTGATCAGACGCCGCATGATGAATTTCTCCATCACGATGTTGGCGTAGTGCTCCACGTTGGCCGCCGTGTGCGTCTGATCCATGATCGTCGTGAGGTACGCGGGAGCTCCGACCGAGTGGAACGTACCGCGCTGCTTGAGCTCTTCGGAGAGCGTCACGATGTCGATGGCTTCACCGCGCGCCGAAAGCCCTTCCATCGCGGCAAAGATGTCCTGGTGCGCCTTCTTGTAGAACGCCACGTGCGTGATGGTTTCGGTGGCGATGGAGAACGCGTTGTTGTCGAGCAGCACCGCGCCCAGCACCGCCATCTCGGCTTCGAGAGATTGCGGCGGCAGGCGGCCCGGTGCGGGTGGTGTGGGAACGGCGCGGATGGAATCAGCCATGGCCGGAGTGTAGCGCAGGATGAGGCATGAAGGAAGAGGTGTGGGCCGGGTGTGGAGAACGTGGGGATAACTGTCGCCGGGCGTTACAGCTTTTTCTCGAGATAGATGCCGCGGCGCACGATCTCCATGTGGCCCTCGGGGCGCACGAGCGATGTGAAGCCGAATTTTTCGTAGAGGCCGTGGGCGTCGCGGGTGACGAGTGAGAAGCGTCGCAATCCCTGCAGATCAGGATGCGACATGATGACTTCCATCAGCCACCGCGCCAGTCCCTGCCCGCGATGTGAATCCAGCACGAACACATCGGCCAGGTACGCGAATGTGGCGGCATCGGTGACACAGCGCGCAAATCCCACCTGCTGCGCTCCCTCATACACTCCGAAGCAGAGCGATCCTTTCACTGCACGCTCCACCACATCCAACGGAATCCCTTCGGCCCAGTACGAGCGCGCGAGGTAATCCGTGATCATGGCAAGGTCGAGCCGCGCCGGATCCGTGGAGATGGAATAGGGCGCCCTCTCCACTTGCATGAACATGGCGCCCGACATTCCTATTGGACGGTGAGCATGGTGATGATGGGTCCGCGCGTGGTGTCGAATTGAAGCTTGGCGACCTGGCCGTGCGTATCGGCATCGAGCGTGGTCGACATGGACTCGCCGGGCTTGATCTCGAGTGTGCCGCCCTTGAAGTCGGTCTGTGAAATCTTGATGAACTGGCACTCCACCGGAACGCTCTTCACGTCGACAACCGTCTCGTTGAGACATGTATAGAGCGTCACCGCACTCACGGTCACCGGATCGGGGCTCACGTTCTTCAGCACCATCACGCTCTGCGCGCTGCGCGCGATGTGGCACACGCCCATGTAGGCTTTCCCGTTGGCAGTGGTTTCGAAGGCCGGCGAAATCACGGGCGCGAAACGGCAATCCGTCGGCTGGCAGGTGCCGGCTTTGACATACTCCGGTGACGACGGCTCCGGAATGGTGTTCTGAGGCACCGGCGTCGACTGCGGAGGCGTCGCGCTGGTGGTGGGATTTTCATGCGGACCGCGCTGCAGCCACACGAGCACGAACGCCGTCAGCACGGCTGCAATCATCGTTATCAGAAATTTTTTCCTGTCCATATCCTCAACTCTCGTTGAACGCGGTGTACAACTCGTCCAGCGACAGCGGTCCTGTGCTGGTGGGGTCTCCGGTCAGGAAGCGCCTCACATAGCCAACCTGCCCGAGATGAAATGCGAGATGGGCGCTGAGATGCACGAGAAACGTGTGGATCGGAAACGTCATCGCCCTTTTTTCTTCGGGAAACACTCCGGCGAATGAACTCTCGCTCAAGCGCGACAACGTGTCATCGACGACCGCCGCCGTCTTCCGGAGCTCGCGCACCAACTCCGCGCGCGTCCCGGAGCGGCGCGAGAATTCCAGCGGACGGTCGCGCACGTAACCGGTTTCTCCAAGCACGGCGCCGACAAAATACTGCAGGTTGCCGCACACGTGCAGCGCGAGATTCCCCGCGGAATTGGAAATGCCGGGAGGCGTCTTCCACAGGAGCTCGTCGTCGGGAAAGAGCTCGATCTCGCGTTGCAACGCGCCCAGCTCACGCCCGATCACGATGCGCAGGTCCTCGATGGTTTCGCGCACTATTTCTTCTCGTACGTCGACTCGAAGAACGTGTTCCAGCTCTGGCCGTCTTTCGACATCTCCATCTTCGACTTGAGCTGCGCGCCGTGCGAGAAATCGTACGTCATGCGCGCGTGCATCGGGCCGCCGTGCGACACGGTGAGGACGTCGCCCTTGAACTCACCCTTGAAAACTTCCGCCGGCGATCCCATCGAGTCGAACCAGTGCAGCACGTAGACGCTTTCTTTCGGGTCGTACGTCCACACGGCGTGGCCCTGGTAGGTGATGTTGCCGTCGCGCTCCTGTTCGTAATCCATCAATACGGCAAAGCCGTCGAGCGACACTTTGGCGCTCTGGCGACCCGTCGCCGTGCCGCCTTGCGGATCCCATTCCGACGGGAACATTTTCTCGACTCCGCTCCACTGTCCGGCGAGCTTCATCAGTTTCTGGTGGTGTTCGGTGGGCTTGGGCATTTCGAACGTCATGGCGGGCCTCCTTGCGGTGTTCAGTCCACAGCGGGTCGGATCAACGACTCATAATAGACCAACGGGACGCCGCGGTAAACCTTGCGGCCGACCTCGCGGTATCCACAGCGCGCATAGAACCTGCCTGCGCCCGCCGGCGTGTCGTACGCATCGAGGCAGATGGACTGCGCGGGCCACGCGCGCGCGACGCGCTCCGCTTCCGCCAGCAGTTTGCGTCCGATGCCGCGACGCTGCATGGATACATCGACAGCCATGTTGATGAGATAGATGGGGCGCTTCACGGGCGTGAAGCAGGCGCGATCAATGGCCCACGGCTTCTTGGTCACGAGCTCGAATGTGCCGGCGAGACGTCCGTGCGAGTCGCGCGCGACGACCACGTGCGAATCGGCGATGCGCCGCAGCGTGCCTTTCTCGGTGGAGACGCGGGTCCAGTGACCGTCGCCATAGCGCCGCGTGAGGTCGACCGCCACCGCGTTGAGCAGTGCGCACAACTCGGTCGCGTCACCCGCGAGCGCTCTCGAGAAGACCACTTGCGATTCGCTCACCCGCCGCGGTCCCACGTCTGCAGCTCGATGATGTTTCCTTCGGGATCGGTGACATACGTCCACGTCACGCGCGCGCCGTCGGGAGCGGTGAGCGTTACCACTTCGCCCACCGCGCGGCCGCCGGCGGCGAGCACTTCCTCGCGCGCAGCGCGCACGTCGTCGACCAGGAAGGCAATGTGACCGAAGCCGGGACGGTTCGATGCCGTGGCGGGGCGGTCCGCAAGCGTGGTGTATGTGAAGATCTCCAGGGTGGGCCCGTCGGGGCCGCGTCCCGGAAGCAGCAGATGCGCGCCCCGCACCTCGGCGCCGGCAACGCCCGTGCCGCGCTCGAGGTTCTCTCCTTTGTAGTGACGTTCAGGCGGGACCGGCACGCAGCCAAGCACATCGACGTAGAACCGGGCCAGCCGCTCCCAATCCTGCGCGATCAAATTGGTATGTCCATATTTCACGCCGCGAATCATGCGCCGTTTCTACGCGGAAGATTTCCTCGTGTCAAGCCGGCCGGCCGCGTGTCCCACGATTCAGGAGGCACATCCATGCGAACGCTCGCCGCCACCATCATCATCCTGTCCCTTACGGTTCGGGCGACCCTGGCCGGTCCCATCAGTGTCACCAACACCAACGATTCGGGACCCGGCTCGTTGCGCACCGCGATCAACGATGCCAACGCCGCACCCGACCTCAATGACATCCTGTTCTCCATCCCGGGACCGGGACCGTGGACCATTCATCTGCTCTCGCCGCTCCCCGATATCACGAGCGCACTCGCGATTCAGGGAAGCTCCGCCGCGGGATATGTGGCGAATACTGCCGCTCCCGGTCTTCCCATGAACGGGACCCTGCGCGTCGAGCTCGACGGCACCAACGCCGGCGCGGGTACCAACGGGCTGTTCTTTTCCTTCGGCTCGAGCGTCGACGGACTGGTCATCAACAATTTCTCCGGCGCCGGTATCGCGAGCGAAGTCGACGGCGTGAGCATCAGCCGGTGCTATATCGGCACCAATCTCACCGGTCTTTTGGCGCGCCCCAACAATGTTGGCGTTCTTCTGAGCGCAGCGGACGGCGCGGGAGTGAGCGGGTGCCTCATTTCAGGAAACGCAAAACGCGGCATCGAGCTCGCCAATTTCGGCAGCGCCTCGATCACGGGCAATTACATTGGCTCGGACAAAACGGCGGCCGCCGGTCTTCCCAACGGCGACAGCGGCATCTGGCTGCACGATGGTTCCAACCACAACACGATCGGCTTTCAGCCGGCAAACAACTGCACGATTCCGACCTTCGGCACCAACGTGATCGCTTTCAATGCCGGTGACGGCATCGAGATCGGATCCGGTGTTGCGTCCACGCAGAACCGCATCGCCAGCAATTTGATTTTTTCCAATAGCGGCCTCGGGATCGACCTGGACAGTAACGGTGTCACGTCCAACGACAACCTCGATCCGGACGGGGGCGCCAATCTGCGGCAGAACTTTCCGGTGCTGGTGTCGATCGTGGGCAACACCCTCCACGGCTATCTGAAATCCGCGGCCAGCTCGAGCTATGCGGTGCAGTTTTTCTGGAATCCTGTGTGCGACCCGTCGCTCAACGGCGAAGGAAGACAGTACCTCGGCTACGCCGGCGCGGTGAACACCGATGGCACCGGCCTGGCCGTGTTCACATTCACGTGCGGCACCATCCCGGCCGGGGGATTCATCACCGCGCTTGCCACCGACGCCAACGGCAACACGTCAGAATTCTCGAAGTGCATGACCAGCCCGCCGACCGCCGTGCGCGACACACAACCTTCGTTTGCCCTGGGTGCCAACGTCCCCAACCCCTTCAACCCGTCGACCACCATTCCCTACCGTGTCAGCACGACTTCACGCGTGCACATCGCCGTTTACGATGCGAGCGGCGCGTTGGTGAATACCCTGGTCGACGGCGTGCGTGGCGCCGGTGCATGGGGTGTGACATGGAACGGCGAGGACGAGCGCGGGAAGCGGGTTGCATCGGGCGTGTATTTCTGCCGCATGCGTGCGGGCTCATTCGATGAAACGCGCAAGCTCGTGCTTCTCAAGTGAACCCGTCGCCCCGGCGTCGATAGTCCTACGATCACAATTACCACCTTCTCCGGATCGCTGCATTCGAGCTGTTTTCCTATTGTGAGCTTGTACATTATCCCGCCGCGCCCGCTTGCTTCGACACCGCCCCCGGTTCTCGATGTAAGGAGGCTCACATGTTGAATGGAATTACCACGCCGGTGGATCGCCGCAGGTTGGTTGCGGCCGCCGCCGCCATTTTGATCGCCTGTCTTCCCATTCTGCTTTACATCGCATGCAGCGACGATCCTTCCGACCAGACATCGGATGTTCTGTTCGATGCCAACACTCACGGCCAGAACGTGTTCCGTTACGACACGTTCGGCGACGAAGAATTCTGGACCGGAACGCTGCACATGGATGACGTAATCGAAACCGCGGTGGATCCCGTCACCGCGCTTTCGCTCGGACTCAAGGTGGACGCGGATGCGCTGCCGGCGGGGCTGCTCGAAAGTGCGGATCTCACCAGCCCCGCCACCACGGTCGCGTTGCTCAAACTGAATGCAGTCGTCGGCATTCAAGCCAAGGTGGATAACAAGGGTCACATCGTGAGCCTTGGGGTGACATGCGCGCTCTGCCATTCCACGGTCGACGATGCGGTCATGAAGGGCATCGGCCACCGCAAGGACGGTTGGCCCAATCATGATCTCGATGTCGGCAAGATCGTCGCGTCGTCACCGGCGGTGCCGGCGGACGCCAAACTTGTGTACAACGGGTGGGGTCCGGGCATGTACGACCCGCGCTTCAACATCGACGGGCTCAACACGCCGCTGGTGATTCCGCCCGCGTACGGCCTCGCCGGCATCAAGAACGAGACGTACACCGCCGATGGTCCCATCTCGTACTGGAACGCGTACGTCGCGGTGACACAGATGCACGGGCAGGGCACGTTCGTGGATCCGCGCCTCGGCATCAGCGTGATCAACAAGCCGGACATGGTGACGCCGAAGCTCAAAGCGCTGCTCAAATATCAACTCAGTCTCACCGCACCACCGCCCCCGGCCGGGTTCTTCGATGCGGCGGCGGCGGAAGCGGGCGACGAACTCTTCGAGGAACACTGCGAGAGCTGCCACGTCGATGACACAAGCACCGACAACAACGCGGGTGTGCTGCACGATCCCAACGAGATCGGCACCGATCCCGCGTACGCGGCTCGCACGGTGACCAAGATGTACCGTACCACACCGCTGCGCGGCCTATGGCAGCACGCGCCGTACTTCCACGACGGAAGTGCAGCGACCCTCGAGGATGTGGTGTCGCATTACAACGCTGTGTTCAATCTCGGTCTCGATCCGGACGAGCAGCACGACCTCGTGGAATATCTAAAGACGCTCTAGTCGAAGAGAGCCGGCGCGTCCGCGCGCCGGCTCTTTCACTTCAGCGCTTGAAGATGAAGTAGACCGCGCCGCACAAGCAGAGTGCAGCCCACAGATAATTCCAGCGCAGCGGTTCTTTCATATAGAGCCAGGCAAAGGGAACGAAGACGGAGAGTGTGATCACTTCCTGCAGCATCTTGAGCTCGCCCAGGCTCAGCGTGCGGTGACCGATGCGATTGGCGGGAACCTGCAGCAGATATTCAAAGAGCGCGATGCCCCAGCTCACCAGAGCGGCGATCCACCACGGCTTCTGACTCAGGTTGCGCAGGTGCGCATACCACGCAAACGTCATGAAGATGTTGGAGGCGCACAGAAGCAGAATGGTGCGTGTGATGCCGGGCACCGCTCACGCGTCCTTGAGCAGCGCCATCAGCTTCTTCATGTCCTCCCAGCACGGCGCTTTGAAGCCCGGATTGCGCAGGAGCGCTGCCGGGTGATACGTCACCACGACGGGGATGCCCTCGTATGTGTGAATCTGCTCGCGCATGGCGCCGAGCGGCGCTTCGGTCTTCAATAGCCAGTGCGCGGCGATGCGTCCCAGGGCACAGATGTACTTCGGTTGGATGAGTGCGATCTGCGCGCGCAGGTACTCTTCGCAGCATTCCACTTCCGACGGCAGCGGATCACGATTCTGCGGCGGACGGCACTTCAAGATATTGCCGATGTAAACCTCTTCGCGCGTCATGCCCATGGCCGCAATGATCTTGTTGAGCAGCTGGCCGGCGCGGCCCACGAACGGCTCGCCTTTGGCGTCTTCGTCGGCACCCGGCGCCTCGCCGATGAACATGAGCTTCGCGCGCGGATTGCCCACACCGAAGACTGTCTGCTTGCGTGTCGCATGCAGCGCGCAGCGCGTGCACACAGAAACCGTTTTCGCCAGGTCGGCGAGCCCTGCGACGGTCTCGGGAGACGCGGTCACGGACGCAGCCGCTACCGCGACCGGCGCTGCCGGCGCCACACCCGGCGCGGTGTCGATGGGAATCTCGACCCCGTCGAGATAGACCGACCGCACACCCTTTTTCTCGAGGCGCTTGAGGACGGCGAGGGTGGCTTCCAGCGTATCGATGCGATTGCTCATGCGCGGGAGATTAAGCGCTGTTCCGAGGCAAGAGCAAGCACTGGGATTGGCTTCGCGCGAATTCTGTGCGTCTGGTATGTTGGGCGCGATGTGCGGCATCTGCGGACTTTTTGGCAGCATCGACCCGCGCGCGGGCGCTGAGACCGTCCGCCGCATGTCCGACTGCATGCGGCATCGCGGTCCCGACGACGAGGGCTTCCACACCGATCCTCCCGCTTTCCTCGGTTTCCGGCGCCTCTCCATCATCGATCTTCACACCGGCCACCAGCCGCTGGCCAACGAGGACGACTCGGTGTGGATCGCGTTCAACGGCGAAATCTACAACCACCTCGAGCTGCGCGCGGAGCTGGAGAAAAAAGGGCATCACTACCGCACACGGACCGACACCGAAACCATCGTGCACCTCTACGAAGAAGAGGGACCGCACTTTGCGCGGCGTCTGAACGGCATGTTCGGGATTGCGCTGTGGGATGCAAAACGACGCCGCCTCGTGCTCGTGCGCGATCGCCTCGGCGTGAAACCGCTCTATTATGCGCGCCTTGCCAACGGCACCCTCGCGTTCGCGTCGGAGATGAAGGCGCTGCGTTTGTGTCCGGGCGTCGACACCAGTCTGGATCCGGCCGCGCTCGACAGTTACCTGGCACTTCAGTACGTGCCCGGTCCGGGCACGATTCATCGCGGCATCCACAAACTGCCGCCGGGGCACGTGCTCATAGCAACCGCCGACGGCGACATGAAGATCGAACCGTTCTGGACGCTCGAGCCGCGACCGGCACCGGCCACCTTCGAGGCCGCGCGCGAACAATTCGCCGAGCTGTTCGAAGACGCCGTGCGCATTCGCCTGATGAGCGACGTTCCCCTGGGCGCGTTTCTCTCCGGTGGAATCGACTCCGCGCTCGTGGTCGCCGCCATGGCCAAAGCCATGGACCGGCCGGTGAAGACGTTCTCCATCGGCTTCGAGGGCACGGGATGGTACTCCGAATTGCCCTACGCCGCCGAGGTCGCGAAGAAGTTCAACACCGAACACCACACCCTCACCGTGAAAGCCCCCGACATGCGCACGCTGCTCCCGCAGGTGACCGCGCAGCTCGACGAACCGCTGGCCGACGTGGCGGCGATTCCCACGTACCTCCTCGCCAAATTTGCACGCGAACATGTGACGGTTGCACTCACGGGCGAAGGCGCCGACGAGCTCTTCGCGGGCTACGACCACTATCGACTGGAATGGATGATGGACCGGACGCAATGGCTGCCACCCGCCGCGTGGCGCGCGGTGGGCGGGCCGGTGCTGCCGCTCGCGCCCGCGAAGATGCGCAAGGCCATCATCGCTGCCGGCATGAGCGCACCGGCGCGTTTTGTGTTCGTTCGATCCGTGATCCCGCCCGGCGCGCGGCAACTTCTCCTGCGCCCCGAGGTGCAATCCGAAATTGCGCGTGACCACCTGACCTCGCACATGGCGAAGCATTTCGCGGGCGGCAGTAACGGGCTCAACGCCGTGCTGCGCGCCGACACCAACGAATGGCTTCCCGATGATCTGCTGATGAAGGTCGACAAGATGACCATGCTGGCGTCACTCGAAGCGCGCGTACCGTTTCTCGACTATCGCGTGGTGGAGATGGCGTCCGGATTTCCGCCGCGCTGGAAATACGACGGCCGCAGCAAAGTGCTGGTCAAATCCTACGCGGCGCAGGTGCTCCCGCACTCCATCGTGCACCGGCAGAAGCACGGCTTCATGCCGCCCGTACGCGAGTGGCTGCGCGGCAGTCTGCGCTCGTTCATGGAAGAGCACCTGCTCGATCCCGCGTCGCTCTCCAGCGAATGGCTCGAGCCGCGCGCGGTGCGCAACGTCGTGCAGCGTTATCTCGCCGGTGAAGACCATCTCTTCCTCGGCATCTGGGAGCTCCTGTGCCTGGAAGTCTGGCTGCGCAGCATGCGGTCAACCGCGAGCGTGCGATCATGAAGCGGATTGCCTACGTCGCATCGCAGTTTCCCAAGCTCACCGAGACCTTCATCCTGCGCGAAGTGATGCAGATGGAGCGGCGCGGTTTTGCCGTGTCGCTGTTTTCCATCCGGCCGCGGCCCACCACCAGGATGCACGCGGCCGCGCTTCCCTACCTGGAGAAGACGCGTTACGCGCCGTGGATCGGAGTGGCGCACGCCGCCGCGTGCATTTCGCTCACGGTGCGCAGGCCCGCCGGCGTGGCGCGCGGAATCGGCTTTCTCCTGCACGACAGCATGCTGCACGCCGGCCATCCCATGCTGGTGGTGAAAAATCTCATCGCGCTGCCCAAGATGCTCCTGTTCACGCGCGAGATGGAGCGGGCGCAGGTGGAGCACATCCACGGCCATTTCGCCAACATTCCCACCACCGCGGCCGCGTTCGCCGCGCGCGTGCTCGGCATTCGCTACAGCTTCACGGGACACGCGTGGGACATCTTCGTGCCGCGCAACCAGGCCGGGCTCGCCGAGAAGATTCACGACGCCGTCTTCGTGGCCACGTGCACGGGGTTCAATGCACGGCTTCTGCGGCAGCTTTGCTTCCCCGAAGATCGCGACAAGATCATGCTCAACCATCACGGGCTCGATCTGTCGCTGTACCGCCCCGCCGCGTCGCGCGAGACCAATCGCATCGTGGCGGGCGGGAGCCTGGTCGATCAGAAGGGGCTGTGCTATCTCATCGACGCCGCCGCGATGCTGCGCGACGGCGGGCTCGATTTCCGCATCGAAATCGTGGGCGATGGTCCGCTCCG
>DATNGX010000244.1:0-2497 GCA_035605755.1 Candidatus Krumholzibacteriia bacterium | reverse complement strand
CGCCCATTGCTTGACACCGGATGCGTTCAGGCGCTGTGCATAAAGATCGTAGCCGTTGGTGTCTTCATCGCGAAGATCGGCAATTGCCATGATTACGCCTCCGCTGCCGTCGGGGACGAGACATGGATCGAACTGGCTGCTCGCGGCCACGCACGCCAGAACGCCACCGCTGGTCCATTGCACCGCGCCGCTCGAATTGATGCGCTGCGCGAAGAGGTCGAAGAATGTCACTCCACCGTTGTAACCCGACCAGACCACGATCGCGCCGCCCGCGCCATCCGTCGTGATGGCGCACGCGTCCGAGCTCTTCGTGTCCACACTCAGGGCGACACCATCCGCAGCCCATTGCGTGAGACCCGCGGAGTCGATGCGCTGTGCGTATACCACAAAGGTGTTGACGCCCCGTTGATCGGTCCACGCGATGATCGCGCCGCCGGAACCGTCGTTGATCAACTCGGGAACTCTTTGCTGATTTGCCGCGGTACACACGGCAACTCCGTCCGCTGTCCATAGCGGTGTGCCTGACACGTCGATGCGTTGGGCGTACACATCGGCGACCATGGTGCTCCCCTGTCGATTGTCCTGCCAGGTGACGATTGCGCCTCCGGAGCCGTCGGCCACCGCACGCAATGTCAGTTGATCTTGCTGTGCACCGCATATGAGAACGCCGCTGCCGGGCCAGTGAAGCGTCCCGTCGGGATAGACGTGCTGCGCGTAGATGTCGGTGGTGCCGTTATTGCCCAGGTGCTGCCAGAAGATGATGGCACCGCCTGCGCCGTCCGGCGCGATCGCCGGGCTGGATTGACTGTTTACTGCAACGTGCACGGCCACGCCGTCCGCCGTCCACAGCACCTGGCCCATCGCGGTCACACGCTGAGCGAAGATATCATTGTTCCCGTTGCGATTGTCCGCCCACGCAATGATCGCACCGCCGGCATCATCAGGCGCGGAAACCACGCTGGTTTGAGTGCCGGTAGCAGTGCAAACGGCATTGCCGTTAGTCAGCCATTGAGCGCTGGTGACGGAAGGAAGAACGAAAAGAAATGAGAGCGACAGAGAAAGGACGCGGTGGGACTTCATGGTGGACCTCCCAGAGCGTTTGCGGACCACTGCAAATGGGGCTCCATAGGTGGGTCGGCACCTGTTGGTATTATACCACGCGGGTTTGATCCACGTCTGCCACCAATCGAGTCGCTGTCGCTATTTGATGAGCACCATCTTCCGGCTCTCTGACGCGGGTGCGCCCGCGAGGCGATAGAAATACACGCCGCTGCTCACGGTCGGTGATGCATTCCACTGGGCGCGATGCGTTCCGGGCTCGCGCATTCCTTCATCCAGACTTGCCACCCGCGCACCTGTTGCGTCGAAGATCTCGATCTTCACGGGGGTGCGCGCGGTCAGTGTGTACTCGATCGTCGTCGAAGGATTGAACGGGTTGGGATGGTTCTGTCCCAGGGATGCTCTGGCAACCGCCGGGGTGTCGCCCACGGCCGTCGGGATGATGCCGCCTCCGGTGATTCGATTGGCGTACACGTCGAAATTTCCGGAGCGGGTGTCGTTCCAGGCGGCGATGACACCGCCGGCACCGTCGGTGACGGGCGAGGGGCCGGTCTGGCCGCTGGCCGCGAGAATAAGGATGGCACCAGCGCTCGCCCAGAGGCGCGTGCCCGCTGCATTGACGCGCTGCGCGTACAGGTTGTAATCCATGAAGCGCGTGTCGGTCCACACGATCACGGCACCGCTCGCACCGTCGGAAATGATCTGCGGCTGCAGGCTCTGTGCCGTCTCCGCACACACCAGATTCCCATTCGGTGTCCAGAGCGAGGCGCCGGAGGAATTAATGCGCTGGGCGTAGATGTCTTCGTCGATGAACGACACGGTGCTGCGAAGATCCTCCCACGCCACGATGGCACCGCCGCTTCCGTCGGCAGTGATCTGCGGATACGACTGTCGTTCGATGGCAGCGCACACGCTGACGCCACCAATGTTCCACTGGATGACACCGTTATTGATTCGCTGCGCGTAGATGTCGTTGTCGCCGTCAGTATCGCTGTGCCAGGCCACGATGGCTCCGCCGGCGTTGTCGCTGGTCAGGGCAGCCGTATTCTCGGCGCCGATGTCGGATCCGGCGAGGACGCCGTCGGCGGTCCACTGCTGGGCGCCGGCCGAGTTGATGCGTTGTGCGTAGACGGCGTACGTCGAATTGTCGCGCATGTCGGTCCACGCAAAGATGGCGCCGCCCGAGCCATCTCCCGTAATCCGCGCATTGACTTGTTTGTTTGCCGCGGTGCACACGGCGACACCTTCGTTGGTCCACTGCACGACGCCGGATCCGTTCACACGCTGCGCGAACACATCGGCAACAGCAGTGCTGCCGGGGCGGTTGTCCTGCCACACGGCGATCGCGCCGCCCGCGCCGTCGGACACCGCGCGCGGTGAGCTCTGGTCGTTCTGTGCGCTGCAGATGAGAGTCGGGGTGAGCCACACCTGCGCTCCT
>DATNGX010000243.1:0-9927 GCA_035605755.1 Candidatus Krumholzibacteriia bacterium | reverse complement strand
TTCACCTTGAAGAGAACATCGCACATGTCATCCGCGCTCACGCTGCCCGTGCCCTCCGCGCTGAAGCCGGGACGCTCGAGATGCGCGCGCTCGATCACGGTGCCGGTTTTTTTCACGGTCGAGCCCTTCGCCCGCACGTTGAAGGCTTCAAAGCCGTCGTACACGCCGCGCGAGAGCTCGCCCACCCAGTCCACACGATCGATGGCCTTGGTTTTCTTCACCCACACATGGCCGGTCAGCGACATGGGATCGAGCTTGGTGTCGGTGATGAAGCCGCGTCCCAGGTCGAGGTCGTAAATCTGTCCGTCGTAGACGAAGTCTTCGCTCTTCAATTCGACGCTGAAAGCACCGTTCACTTTGGAACCGAACACGGCGCCGCTCAGGTTGGCGACTTTGAAGCGCTGCGGCGTGAGCAGTCCGCCCTTGAAGCTCACGCTGGAAAGCTCGACGCCCAGGCCCTCGCCCGAGATCTGTCCCTCCACCTGCAGCGAATCCACCGGGCCGTCGATGTGGGCGCGTCCCGAGAACCTGCCATCCTTGTCGGGCGCCACGCCCAGCTGGTGCAGCTCGGGCAGCGAGATGGGATTGAAGATGACTTCGGTATCGTGCACGCGACCGTCGCGAAAACCGCCGCGCGCCACCACAAAGGATTCGTCGAGCCGCACCGCAAAGTCGTTGAGATCGAGCGTCGACGCGTCACCCTTTGCATCCAGACGGATCTGCGACACGGTTTTCTTGGAATCGATCAGGTAGGCCCCGCCGTTGTCGATCATCAGATGGCTCAGATGATTCTCGTAATCGAAGGCACCGTTCATGTGCACGTCGCGCACGGCGAGCTGTTTCTTGTTGCCGCCGAACTTCATCTCCAGCCCGTCGATGGTGAAGCGGCGCACGTTCACCACCGGTGACACCTCGAGCTTGCCCGTCCTGCCCCTGGGCAATACCGGCAGAACCAGCTTCCCCTCGGCGTCCTGGCGCAGGTGAATGGCGACGTTGCGCAGCTTGAGATCGGTGACGACCAGGCGGAACGCGAAGATCGGCATCAAGTCGTAGTCGATGGAGAGCTCGTCGGCGCGGAACACGTTGTAGGACGCGTCGGCGGAGTGATAACGCAGCGTCGGATTCTTGAACGTCACATGACGCACCAGAAATCCCGACACGTCGTCGACGGAGAACTCGAAGTTGGTGCCGCGGAGATAGTGCTCGTTGACGTAGCGCGAGACGCGGCGCGGCAACAGCTGCGTCTGGTGGTAGCCCACATACGCGATCACGGCCGTGAGCACGATGGCCACGGTCCACGAGATGCGCTTGGCCCAGTTGGCCTTCCTGGTTGCGGTTGTTTCCGTCATGCTGCTCTAGAAAATCTGCCCCAGACTCAGGTAAAGGACGCCTTTTTCGTTGAGCCGGTCCGGTTTCAATGGAAAGCCCCAATCCAATCGGATGGGCCCGATCGGGGTGTTGTAGCGAATCCCCACTCCGGTTCCGTAACGATAATCATTGGGGCCGGTCTCGTAAATTTCGCTGGTGAGCTTGAAGCTCCCTTTGCTCACATCCGAGACGTCCGCCCATACGTTTCCTGAATCGAGGAACACGGCGCCCGTGAAATTCCAACGCCATATGTAGGGCAACGGGTAACGAATCTCCACGTTGGCGAGCAGCATGAAGTCGCCGCCCTGCGGACTTTCTCCGCTGTGCGGACCCAGGCCCGATTCCTCGTATCCGCGCACCGAATTCGACCCGCCCAGGAAGTAACGATTCTCGATCGGCACCTCGGCGGAACGGCCGTAGTGGTCGGCATACCCCGCGCGCACGCGCCACGCAAACACCGACTGCCGCACGAAGTGCTTTTCCGTCTCGAGCACGGTTCCGACCCCGTGGTAGCGCTGATAGCTCGACTCCAGGGTGTAGAAATCGTTTTCACCGCCCAGAATGCCGCCGGCAATCTGGCTCGAGAGCACGCGGTACGACCCCAGGGTCGGGTTGAGCACGAAATCGCGCGTGTCGCGGCTGGCCGAGCCGCCCAGGATATTCGAGCGCGAGTGCGTTTCCGTGACCACCCGGGTCGTGTCGTCGGTCTCTCTGCGTTCGATGTTTTCCACCGAGAACGATCCCACCAGGAGCCCTTCGCGGCCGAACTCGCGTATGCGCCCGTATTCGTGGCTCACGGAGAGCGCCACACCCAGCGTCTTGAACTCGCGGTTTAGCACGGTTTTGTCCAGCTCGTCGTAGGCATTCAATCCGGTAGGAAGTTTCAGGCCAAAAACGCGCCGTTGCTGATAGATCGCGTCATAACGGTAGTAGGTGTTCGTAATGTGAAATTGACCCGGATCGATGTCGTTGCCGCGGAAGAGGTCGAAGGCATAGGTCGCCTTCAAACGGACGGTCCGGCCCGTTCCCGCCACGTTGCGCGTTCCCCACTCCGCGAACACACGGCTCCCGAGCACGTTGCCCACGCCGAAACCGGCCTCGACCCACGATTCCTTGCGCTCGCGCACGCGTATCCTGATGTCCACCACGTTGGTCAGCGTGTCCACGTGTTCGGGCACCACGTCCACCACCGAGAAGAGCCCGGTCTCGAAGAGGTTGCGCTCGGTTTCGAGTACTTTCTTGTAACGGCACACCTCGCCCGGCTTGACCGTGATCTCCGACTCGATCACACCCGTGCGCACCTGTTCGTTGCCGTCGATGGAGATGGTCCCCACCTTGAGCTGCTGGCGCGGGTTGATGTAAAAGCGGATGTCGACCCGGCGGTTGTCGATGCGCACCGAGTCGGCGATGGTGACGGCGAGATAGCCCTGATCGAAATACTTGCCGCGAATGGTGTAGATGTCGGTTTCGAGCAGCGACGCGTTGAACGGGGCTCCCGGCTCGAGCAGCAGATCCTCGCGCAGCTCCTTCTCTTCCAGGACCAGATTGCCCTCGAAATTGACCGCGCTGACGAGGTTGGGCTCGCCCTCCGCGATGGAGATGTGGATGTCGGCAAAGCGCCGGTTCTCGAGCAGCTCGATGCGATCGAGGTGCACGGTGGCGTCGGGATATCCAACGGAGTGGTAGTAGGCCTCGAGTGCGGTGACGTCGCGGCGGACCTGGCGCTCGTCGAGGACGGGTTTTCTGAAGATGGAGAAGAATCCGGGCTCGCGCGTGCGCATGCGCGCCTTGAGCTCCCCGGCGGAGGCACCCTTGTTGCCGACGAAGAGGATGCGATTGACGAAGATGTCGCGCTTTTCTTCGCGTTCTTTTTCCTGGCGCGCCCGTTCGGCGGCGCGCAGCGAATCGGGATCCTGGGCGTGCGCCGCGTGCACGCACGCGCCGGAGAGCGCTGCCGCGAGCAAGAGCGCGGCCACCACGCGACCGCCAATCTTGACACGCGCGCGCGGGCCGGTGTATTTAGTCGACGGCCGTCTTCTTCGGCCGATAAGGAGTGCCGTGCGATCCATCAGCTCCCGGCGACCGTGGCGCGTGTTCGCCGCGGTGCTTGTCGCAACCGTCATATGCTGCGGGTCCGACAAAAAACCTGCGGACACCGCCCTTTCGTCCGACGAGAAATATCTCGTGGACGCCTACGTGCGCGTGCGTCGCGCGGGCGCTCTGCTTCCAGTACAGCGCGAAGTGGCTGACAGCCTCCTCAACCGGCTAGGCGGCGAAGTCGACACGCTGCGTGTCGCGCGCGCCATCGCCGCGCTCAATGCAACTCCCGAGCGCTGGCCCTTCATCATGCAGAAGATCGAAGAGTCGCTCGGCAACAACAACTCCTCCGCGCCGTCAGAATCCGCCCGGGGTTGAGCCCGAGCACCGCGTCAGATCCAGCACCAGCACGAACGCCATCAACAGAATCACGAGCACGAATCCGCCCTGCGTCACCCAGTCGCGCACACGCCGGTTGATCGGACGTCGCGCAATGCCTTCGTATGCCAGGATGGCGAGGTGGCCGCCGTCGAACGGCGGCAGCGGCATCAGATTGAACACGCACAAATTGATATTGAAGAAGGCAAGGAACAGGAGCAGATAGTCGAAGCCCCAGTTCGCCACATCGCCCGCCATCTGGTACACCATCAAGGGCCCGCCCAGCGTGCGCACGCCCACCTGTCCGGTGAAGAGCTGCTTCAGGTAACTGAGAATCTGGACGATCATGTGATTGGCGGCGTTGAACCCGCTCGCGATGCCTTCGAACAGTCCTTCGCGCCGTCTTTCCGAATACGGGCCGATGCCGATCACACCCACGGTTTCGAACTCGGTGGTCGAGCCATCCTTGAGCACTTCGCGCGCTTCCGGAATGATTGTGTCCGCGTGCGCGAGACCGTCGTCCGACCAGCGCAGATAGACGGGCTTCCTGGGATTTGCATTCACGATGCGGCGCACGTCGTCGTACGACGTCACCACCGTGTCATTGATGGCTTCGATCACGGCACCGGGACGAATGCCCGCCTTGTACGCGGGCTTCCCCTTCTGCACGCGGCCGATCTTGGACGAAACATACGGGTAGAGTCCCAGCGTCACCTGGGTGCCGTCGCTTTTGGGCTGCAGCATGACGTCGCGCTCGACGCCGTTGTTGCGCAGGCGAATGGCTTTCGCTTCGGTGGGCTTGTCGAGGAGCTTGTCCTCGATATCGGACCAGTGCTCCACGGCTTTTTCAGACACGGTGAGGATGGTGTCGCCGGGGACAATCCCGGCTTCCTGCGCGGGGCCTCCCGCCAGCACATCGCCCACGCGCGTGGTGGGAACCACCACCACGCCCTGGAACAGGAAAACGCCGATGTAGAGCGCAATCGCGGTCAGATAGTTCATGAACGGACCGGCGAGCAACACCGCGGCGCGAATGGGACGCTTCTGCGTGGTGAAGTAACGCGTGCGCGGAATCTCGCTGTCGGGCACTTCGTCGAACGGACCGCGCGGCTCCGTCGACACCGGTTCGGGCTCGTCGTTGAGCTCGGATTCACCGGCGAATTTCACATAGCCGCCGAAGGGCAGCGCCGAGACCGCGTACACGGTTTCGCCGTACTTTTTGCGCAGGAGCTTCTTTCCGAACCCGATCGAGAACACTTTGACGTAAACGCCCGCGAGCTTGGCCACAATGAAGTGCCCGAACTCGTGCACGATGACAACGACACCGAGTACGAAGGCGCCCGCAATGATGGTGGTCAGCATGAAATCCTTGTCTAGCGACCGCTTCCGGCCGTCGGGGTGGCATGGTGTTCGTGGATCCAGCGCCGTGTGGCGCGGTCCGCTTCCATCACGTCTTCGAGCGACGACGCGCTGTGCGTGGGGATGGCGTCGAGCGCGGAGCTGATCACGTTCCCAATCTGGCCGAAGGCGAGCCGGCCCTCGAGGAACGCCGCCACCGCGACTTCATTGGCAGCAGAAAGAACCGTGGGCGCGGTGCCGCCGGTGCGCGCCGCCGTGACCGCAAGCCGGTAGCACGGATAGCGGAGCTCGTCGACGGGTGCAAACGACAGCGATGGGAACTCGAGCAGGCTCGAGCCGAGATCCGACTTCAAGCGCGCCGGGTACGAGAGCGCATACAGAATGGGCAGCCGCATGTCGGGCTTCCCCATCTGCGCCAGCATGGAGCCGTCGATGAATTGAACCACGGAGTGCACGATGGATTGGGGGTGGATGACGACTTCGATCTTTGAATATGGCAAACCGAACAGCCAGTGCGCCTCTATGATTTCGAGTCCTTTGTTCATCAAGGTCGCGCTGTCGACGGTAATTTTTGCCCCCATGTTCCACGTCGGGTGCGCGAGCACTTCCTGGACGGGAACGTTGGCCAGCTCGGATGCGCTGCGATCGCGCAGCGACCCGCCGGATGCGGTGAGAATCACGCGCTCCACGTCGTCGGTTTTCGAACCGGCCAGGCACTGCGCAATGGCGACGTGCTCGCTGTCGATGGGCACCACCGCCGCGCCCGACACGTTGGCCGCGCGCAACATGATCTCGCCGCCCGCGACGATCGACTCCTTGTTCGCCACCGCCACCGGTATGCCGGCCTGAAGAGCGGCCAGTGTCGGGGCGAGTCCCACAAAACCCACCAGTGCGTTGACGACCAGGTCGGCGTTGCTCCCGGTGGCGAGATCCGCCAGCGCGGTTTCCGTGAATCCAATACACCGCGAGCGCAGAGACGGCTCCGCCTCGACCGCTGCACGGCACGATTCATCCGTCACCACCACGCGGGCGTGCGGATGCTCGTCGCACTGGGCGCGCAGGAGATCCAGGTTGCGATGGGCGGCCAGTCCGACCACGTCGAAAGCACCCGTGTGGCGACGAACCACGTCGAGCACGTTGCGACCGATCGAGCCGGTCGACCCGAGGACGACGACCCGCTTCATGTCCGTCTTTTATACCCCGGTCGAAGAGCTAAGTTACTTAAAAATCACGAACTTGAGGAAGTAGTATATGAGAGGTACCGTGAAGAGTAAACTGTCAAATCGGTCCAGAACCCCGCCGTGGCCGGGGATAATCCGCGACGTATCCTTGATCTCCGCGTCCCGCTTGAGCATCGACTCGAAGAGATCTCCCCACAGCCCGATCACCGAGGACAGGGCGCCCAGGAGCACCGCCCAGAGCGGCGGCAGGAAACGCGCGAACGTGATCGACGAGATGTAGCCCGCCAGGGCCGCGAACACCACCCCGCCCACCGCACCCTCCCACGTCTTGCTGCGCGACACGCGCGGGAGAAGCGGCCGCTTCCCGATCAGGCTTCCGACGGCGTAGGCGCCGGTGTCGGACGCCCACGTCACCGCGAAGGCGAGAAACACGAAGCGCGCGCCCAGCTCGTAGGGACGATCGATCTGGAGCGGCAACTCGCGCAAGAGCACCAGGTGAGAGCCGAGATACGCGACGTACACGATGCCGAACACGGTGGTCGCCACGTGATACACGGCGCGACGGTTGTCCTTGCGCGTGAGCTCGAGCCCCATGATCGCGATCAGTACAAAGGTGAGAAAGAAGCTCGCGTACATGCCGCTTCGAAAATACATGTACGTGGAGAGCGTGAGTCCCGATGCAATGCCGACACCGCGGTACGGGTGCATGCCCTTCACACTCATCATGCGGTAGAACTCGAACAGTCCGAGCACGATGAACAGATCGACGAAACCGAGGAACCAGTAGCCGCCGTTGCGCGTGACGAGCACAAAAAGAGGTAAGAACACAGCGGCGGCCGAAACTCGGCGCACGATGCCGCGCTTGGCGAGGCGGGCGGGTACGGGTTCGATGATGGGCTCCATGACGGGTTCGCTCACGCGTGCCCTCCGTAGCGACGCTCACGCTTCATGTAGTCGTCGATGGCATCGAGCAGATGCGTCTCGGTGAAATCGGGCCACAGTGTATCCGTCACCCAGATTTCTGAATACGCAATTTCCCACAGGAGAAAATTCTACACGCGCATCTCGCCGCTGGTGCGGATCAGGAGGTCGGGATCCGGGATGGACGGGTCGTAGAGCGCGGTGCTGAACGTCTTTTCGTCGATATCCCCCGCGGCCAGCTCGCCGCGCGCCACGCGCTCGGAGAGGTTCCGCGCCGCGTCGACGATCTCCGCGCGGCCTCCGTAGGAAAGACACAGCGTCAACACCAGGCCCGTGTTCTTGGCCAGCGCTTCGATGGACTTGTCCACCGTGCGGCGCGTGGCGTCCGGAAGCGCGTCGAGCCGGCCGATTGCGTTCAGGCGCACGTTGTTCTTGTCGAGCTCCAGTACTTCGCGGCGCAGGACTTCTTCGAGAAACGCCATCAGGCCGACAACCTCGGTCCGGGGGCGGGTCCAGTTTTCAATCGAGAACGTGTAGAGAGTCAGATGGGAGAGGCCCAGCTTCGCACAGGTGCGCACGCATTTGCGAACCGGCTCTGCACCGGCGTGGTGTCCCACGATGCGCGGGCGGTGGCGCTTCTTCGCCCAGCGGCCGTTGCCGTCCATGATGACGGCGATGTGACGCGGAAGTCCTTCCGCCTTCTGGAGAGCTCGAATGCGCGCATCGATGTCGGTACTCATGGGATGTGCGCCACCTAGCTCTTAGATCTCCAGGATGTCTTTCTCCTTGGCAGCAACGGCCTCGTCGACTTTGTGCACGAAACTGTCGGTGAGCTTCTGGATGGCGTCGTGCTTGTGGCGCGTATCGTCCTCGGAAAGTTCGTGCTCCTTTTCGAGCTTCTTGAGGCGGTCATTGGCGTCGCGGCGCACGTTGCGAATCGCCACCTTGGAGTCCTCGCCGATGCGCTTGACCACTTTCACGAGATCCTTGCGGCGCTCCTCGGTGAGCGGCGGAATCGGAAGACGGATGAGACCGCCGTCGTTCTGCGGATTCAGGCCGAGCTCCGACTGGCGGATGGCCTTCTCGATTTCCTGGATGAGACCGCGGTCCCACGGTTGAATGGTGATCATGCGCGGGTCCGGCACGGAGACGTTGGCGATCTGTTTGACCGGCACCATCGATCCGTAATAGTTGACGCGCAGCGAATCGAGCAGCGCCGGGCTGGCCTTGCCCGTCCGGATGCCGCCCAGCTCCTGGGTAAGCATCTCCAGCGACTTCTTCATGTGTTCTTCGGTCTTGTGATACAGCTCGTCGAGCACCATGGGGGGACCTCCGCTACTTGACGACGGTGCCCACGGGTTCTCCGCGCACCGCACGAATCAGATTGTTGTCGCCTGTCAGCTTGAACACGACGACGGGAAGTTTGTTCTCCATGCACAGTGAGATGGCGGTTGCATCCATCACGCCCAGGCGACGATTGAGAACATCGATGTATGTGAGTGAATCGAAGCGCTTGGCGTTGGGATCGCGCATGGGGTCGCCGTCGTACACGCCGTCCACCTTCGTGCCCTTCATCACCACGTCGGCCTCGATCTCGATGGCGCGCAGCGCCGCCGCGGTGTCGGTGGTGAAGTAGGGATTGCCGGTGCCGCCGGCGAAGATCACGACGCGGCCCTTCTCCAGGTGGCGGATGGCGCGGCGCTTGATGTACGGCTCCGCCAGCTGCTCCATTTTTATAGCGGTCTGAACGCGGGTATCCACACCTGCGCGCTCGAGCGCACTCTGGAACGCCAGGGCGTTGATGACCGTCGCCAGCATGCCCATGTAATCGGCGGTGACGCGATCGATGCCGTTTTCGGAGATGGAAGCGCCGCGGATCAGATTGCCGCCGCCGATGACGAGACCGATCTCGATCCCTTCCGCCTTGACGGCTGCGATCTGTTTGCAGAAAGAAGAAAGCTTGGCGAAATCGATGCCGCCCCCGTCGTCGCGGGCGAGGATTTCACCACTGAACTTGAGCAGGATTCTCCGGAAGCCGGGACTGCCCAACACGCGCCTCCTACTGGCCGAGCTGGAAGCGCGCGAAGCGCGCCACCTTGATGTTTTCGCCGAGCTTGGAGATGGCTTCGTTGACGAGGTCCTTCACGCGCTTCTCGTTGTCGCGCACGTAGACCTGTTCCATGAGCGCCGCTTCCGCGTAGAACTTTTCGATGCGGCCGGCGATGATCTTGTCGATCACGGCGGCGGGCTTGCCCTCTTCGAGGGCCTGCGCCTTGAAGACTTCCTTTTCCTTCTCGAGCAGATCGGTCGAGATGTCTTCCTTGTTCACACCCAGCGGTGAGGCGGCCGCGACGTGCATGGCAAGATTGCGCACGAGGGCCTGGAACTCGTCGGTGCGCGCCACGAAGTCGGTCTCGCAATTGACCTCGATCAGCACGCCGATGCGGTTGCCGGGGTGGATGTACGACATCACGAGACCTTCGTTGGCCTCGCGGTCCGCCTTCTTGGCCGCTTTCGAGAGTCCCTTGATGCGCAGGAACTCGATCGCCTTCTCGACGTCCCCGCCGCTCTCTTCGAGCGCCTTCTTGCAGTCCATCATGCCCGCACCGGTGCGCTCGCGAAGTTCCTTCACGACGCCGGCGCCGACGGCCTTGGTATCCTCAGACATTTTCTGCCCTTTTCT
>DATNGX010000242.1:0-11411 GCA_035605755.1 Candidatus Krumholzibacteriia bacterium | reverse complement strand
CGCGCTCGCGTTCGTGATCGGGATAGCGGGGCTGGATGGCGCGCAGAATGATGTATGTCTCCGAGTACGATCCGCTGTGGGTGAGATTGATGGGATCGCCCCGGGATGTTCCGCGCGCTTCGATGTTCTCGGATGAGCCCGGCCCGGGCTGTGCGCTGCGCTTTTCCTGGAGCGGCACGTCGATGGTGGAGCGGCCGGCTTTGGAAGGGGAGACAACGCGAATGCGCCCCACGTGCACATCGACCAGGTCCGAATCCGCCTGCGCCGGCGTCTTGCGCGCTTCCGTTTTCGCGGCGAGGTCGTGCTTCCTGGGCTCGGACTTGAGGGCGTTGTCGTCGCTCGGCACCGGTTCGGGCATGTCGTCCGCACTCTTCTCGTCCACAGGTGCGGTCTCGGGCGGGGCAGGAACCAGATTGGCGGCGGCTTCGGCGTTGGTACCGGGGAGTCCTCCCACCAGCTTCACTTCGTAAACGAACTCGGGAGGGACCTTGACCTGGCTGGTGCTGACCCAGCCCATGACGCCGGCGGCGACTCCGGCGTGGAAGAGGAATGAAGCAATGAGGGCCCTGCGCACGACGACGCTCCACGACTGGTTCTGAACCCTGATCAAAGACGCGCGGCGGGGCAGGCGGGGCGCCGCGTTCGCTACTATAAGGATAATGAATCGAGAAAGCGGCGGTCAACGCCCTGTGTGCGCTCAGCGCGTGGCGTCGAATGAGATCGTGGCCGTCGGTTGGGTAGCGGCGGTGATCACCGACTGCGTAAAGCCCACTCCGGCGCGGCGGATGCGCACCTCGTGGGAACCCGGAGGAACGTTCTGGAACGCGACGTGGCCTTTTTCGTCGCTCTGCAACGTCCAGGTATCATCGAGCGTCACCATCCAGTCGCGGCGGTCGGCGGCCGTCACGTTCACCTCGAGCGTTCCATCCGCGGGTACCGCGGACATGGCCAGAATACCGGTGAACAGGGCGTACGCCTGTTCACGCAGGTACCACGCCTGGGCAAGCCGCACTTCCTCCTCGGTATTGGAGATCGAGGGCAGCGCGATGACCACGGCCGGGCACGCCGTCTGCTGAAGCGGATAGGTGACAGTTTCGGACGGACCCCGGTGGGGCCGCCCCAGCCGTTTGGCCGCGGCGTCGGCGATGGCGGCCGCCATCTTCTTGCCGTTGGCGCTGCCGGGGAAGTAGTACGAACGCACGGCCAGGGCACTGTCGGGCGCAGCGCCGGGATGCCGGAGCTCGATGTAGCGATCCGCGCGCCATTTGTTTGTCATGCGCGCCACATCCTCGGCGAGTGGAACTTCATCGGTGGTGCGCGCGAGCCTTGCCTCCGCGCCGGCGGCGTGAAGAAACGCCGCGAGGTAATTCGCC
Organism: Candidatus Krumholzibacteriia bacterium; assembly: GCA_035605755.1. Classification (GTDB taxonomy): domain Bacteria; phylum Krumholzibacteriota; class Krumholzibacteriia; order WVZY01; family JAKEHA01; genus JAKEHA01. The sequence continues at coordinate 10,038 of DATNGX010000242.1, read as the reverse complement.
ACGCGCAGATTCACGTACGACGCGGCGAGCCCGAGCGCACCGACACCTGCCGTGCGCGGCGGTCCGCCCTGCGCGTCCAGCACGAAACGTTTTCCGAGCAGGGCTCCGCCGAACCACGGCGTGAGCTGTACGCTGTTGCTCGCGGTGACGGCAACCGGGCGATAACCCGGCGCCATGATCCTGGCCTGCGCATTGGTGGCCACGAAACCATAGTTCCCGGACGGCGAGTCCGCCGCCAGCGCCGAGTCGGCGACCACGACGCTGGCCGTGGTGACCGCCGCGCCGGTGAGCGCGTCACGCACACTCACCGAGCGCGCGCCTTTCATCGCACCGGTGTCGACGGGAAGATCATCCGCGAAACGAGAGCCGCGGCATTCGAGCTCGACATGCACGCTGCGCTTCGTGCCGGAAGGAATCTCCAGCGCGAAGTCCACGGCGCCATCGCGCACGGCGGCCTCTTTCTGCGCCGCGTTGGCCGGACTCACCAGTGTGACCGCGGTCCCATCCGCCACCGGAAGCCCGCGGCGGTCCATGATGCGCGCGCGTACACGCACCGTGCCTCCGCCGGAAGGAATTCGCGACGGTGACGGATCGATGGCCGCCATGGCGGGCGGATGATCGAGGACGAAGCGCGTGCGCGTCACCGCACTCGTGTTGCCGCGCAGGTTGCGCGCCGAGACGCGCACATCGTAGAGACCGTTGGGCGAATCCCACGGCAGCGGGTAGCTGGCGTGCCGTCCGTCGGCGGAAAGCGTTGCGCCCACGGCACTGCCGTTGATGAGCATGGAGATGCCGTCCGGGTCGATGCCGATGCCGCCGCGGTCGTCGAAGGCGGCGCTCACCACCGGAACCGACGTCTGCACCGAGTCGAGCGGCGATGGCACCACCGACGTCACGCGCGGCAGTCCGCGGCGGCAATAATCGACAATGCCCAGAAAATACGCCTGCGCTTCGAGCTCCTGCGCGCGCGAAAGCCGGAGCTGTTTCTCGACGCCGGGATTGGTGAGATAACTCGACTCACCCAGCATCGACGGCGACGAAATCTTGCGCAGCAGATAGTAATTTCCCTGGCGCACTTCGCCGATGTCGATGCCGAGGTTGCGCATCAGGTGCCGGTGCACCGCGAAGGCGAGATCGAGCGATGCCGGGTCGCCGGCCTTGTAGTACGTCTCCACACGATTCGTCGACGGATCGCGCGCGGGCTGGGCGTTGTGATGAATGGAAATGAAAATGTCGGGCTGGAGCGAATCGGCGAGATCGACGCGCGCCTGCAGGTCGGCTGTCAGAGTCGAATCGTTGGGCGTGAGGAAATCGCGATCGGACGCGCGCGTCAGCACGACTTCGGCCCCGGCTTCGCGGAGCAGTCCCCACAGATACAACGCGACGCCGAGGTTGACCTTCTTCTCCTCGAGGCTGTCGGCACCCATGGTGCCGCGGAACGAGCCACCGTGGCCGGGATCGAGAAGCACCTTGTATCCGGCGAGGAGCGTCTTGTCGGGGTGCGGCAGCGGATCCTCGAGCTGGCGGTACAACGTGTCGACGGGCGGCACGGCGACCTGCCGGGGCGGCCCGCCACAAGCGGCCAGAGCAACGAGAAAAAGAAATGGCACCAAGCGTTTCATGCGGGGATGCTCTCAAAAAGGTGCGCGAAGCATCAAGAAGAGTTCACTATCGCAGGCGGGCGGTCCCGGCGTATCCTTTATAATGACCGGCGGCGCCCCGGCCGGGTGCCCCAGGATTTTTTCACACGCATGACCCGCATTCCCGGTCCCGAACTACTGCGCGCGATTCCCTCCGTGGACGAGCTTCTCGCCACGGACGTCGTTGCCGCGTGGCGCGCGGAGCACCCCCGCTTTCCGTGGACACGCTTCATACGCGCCATTGTCAATGATATGCGCGAGGGGCACCTCGATGCTCCGGGGGGCGCGGACCGTGCCGCGCTGACCACGCTGATCACCGCGGCCGCGGCGAAAAAGTTGGATGCGTTACGCACCGGCGGCCTGCGCCCGGTGTTGAATGGAACCGGTGTCATTCTGCACACCAATCTCGGCCGCGCCCCGGTGGGCGATGCGGCCGTGCACGCGGCCGAAGCGGCCCTGCGCGGTTATGTGAGTCTGGAAGTGGATCTGGAGAGCGGCGAGCGTTCACGGCGCGGCGATGCCGTCGAGCCGCTCTTCGCTCTTTTGTGCGGAACCGAAGCGGCGATGGTCGTGAACAACAACGCCGCCGCCGTTTACCTGGTGGCAAACTCGTTTTCGCCGCCGGGACGCATCATCGTTTCGCGCGGTGAGCTGGTGGAAATCGGCGGCAGCTTCCGTCTGCCCGAGATTCTGCGCCATGCGGCCGCCGATGTGATCGAGGTGGGGACCACCAACCGCACCTACGCGGCCGATTACGAACGGGTGGCGCAACCCGGCGACGTGTTGATGAAGGTGCACAAGAGCAACTACGAAATTGAAGGCTTCGCGCACGAGACAAGCGTGAGTGAGCTCGTCGAAGTCGGGAAGCGCTGCAACGCGAGTGTCGTATTCGACCTCGGCAGCGGCGCCTTGTTCGACTTTGCCGGCGCCGGCGTGGGGCACGAGCCGGTGGTGGCGCGCATCATCGAAACCGGCGTCGACGCGGTCACGATGAGCGGCGACAAACTGCTGGGCGCGGCGCAGGCCGGTATCATTGTGGGCAAGCGCGCCTTCATCGACAGGCTCAAGCAAAACCCGTTGCGACGCGTGGTACGCATTGATAAAGTCGCCGTCGCCGTGCTGCAAACCGTGGCGAGGGAATACCTGTTCGCGAGCAACGTGACGGAGTCCGTGCCTGTGCTGGCGCAGATAACGGTCGACGTGAAAGCGTTGGAATACCGTGCGAACAAACTCGTCGAAGTTCTGCGAAGCGTTGGCACGAAGAACGTGAGTGTTGCACCCGACGATGCCGCCGTGGGCGGAGGCAGCTTCGCCACCACGCGCGTGCCGTCGGTCGCGCTCACCATTGCGTGCGCGAGCGATCGCGACGCCGGAGCGCTCGCGCGGCGTCTGCGGTTGCGCGCTCAACCCGTGTTCACCCGTGTCAAAGGCCGTGAAGTGCGCGTGAATCTGTCGACCATATTTGCGCACGAGGACAAGGCGCTGGCCGAGGCGCTTGTCGACACACTGACCCGGTCCGGAGCCTGAAGTCCCATTCAATGAGCCGAATCACCACCTACCAGATTCCGTTGCGGCCCGAAGAGCTGCGTCCGCCCATTTTCGCGGGGGCGGTGGAGACGCCGTTGGCCGAGCCGCTGCAGGCTCTTGTCACGGCCGTCTCGCGTCGCACCGCCGACGCGTCCGTCACCATTTATCTGTGCGCCGACGATGATTCAGCGCGGCCGCGCGATGACTTCGCCATGGCGCTCGCGCGCACACTCACCGCGCACGTGCCGTCGACGCTGCTCATCGACTGCGACTTCCTGCACCCCGGTCTCTCCGACCAGATGCCGCAGAAGGACGCACTCGGGTTTCTCGACTATCTCCTGTATGGAAGCTCGATCGGTGTCATCACGCAGGACTTCGAAGGCGTGCACATGGTGGGCGCCGGTTCATTCCCGGTCACGAAGCGGATGCCGTTTGCGGAGAATGCATTTATCGACGCCTCCAAACGCCTGGTGACGCACGCGCGCTGCGCCCTGTTCGTCGGCCCGGCGTTCGACGGCGATGGCGGCCGTCATCCGCTCACGGGTGCGGTGGACCTGGTGGCCACCGTGCGCACAAGCATGCGCGACCCGCGCCTCGACAGCATCGAAGAACAGATTTCGTCGGCCGGTCCGGAGCTGTGGAGCATTCGACTCGTAGGCACTGCCGCGCCGGAGCCGGTGGCGCCCACGCCTCCTCCTCCGCCGCGCGCCGCTGCGCCCGTACGCGAGACGGAGCCGCGCCGTGTCGAACGCCCGCGGGTTCCGCCCGTGGAGCGCCCGGCTTCCGCCCCGGTGAGCACCGAGCTCCTGGATGAAACGCGCGCGGGTACATCGCTGGCGCCGCGCATTGCAGTCATTCTGTTTGGGCTTCTGGTGATCGCCTTCGTGGTGTGGTGGTTCATGCAGAACCGGAGCGCCGGCAATCTCGCCGTGGACAAAACTCCCTCCGGTGAGGTGGCGCCCGATAGCACGCAGCTCACCAACGCGAACCCGTCCGCGCCGCGCGACACAGCGGCTGTGAAGCCTCCTGTCACCACAACACCCGCGCGCCGCGACACCAGCGCAACCAAACCGGGTGCGACGCCGCCGCCGCCGGCGACGTCCACGTCCCCCAATACTACGACCGGCAATTCGACCCCGGCGACGGGGCACGCGGGCGGTGCCGTGCTTGTCAACTCTGCAGACATTCAGGTGATGGAGGACTTGAACCGCCGCTTCCGCGGCTGGTACATGATTCACATTAGCTCGTTCCAGACCTCCACCCGCGCGCGCGACGAAGTGGCGTTCCTCGAGAGCCACGAATTCCCGGCCTTCATTGTGTTCCTCGACCTCGGCCCGAAGGGGAAGTGGTACCGCGTTTACGCGGGCCCGTTCCAGACCCGCGAAGAAGCCGTCGAGGTCAAAAAAAATCTGGACGCAGTTCCGCAGGTAAGATTTACTCGCATCGCGACGATCCCGGACTAAATTAGAACATCGCGTGGCGACGCCACGTTTCTTGCATCGGGGAAGGGCCGCCTTGCAGCTGCGGAAGCTCGAAATATCGGGATTCAAATCCTTCATGTCCCGCCTGGAGCTCGATTTCTCCGGCGGCGTCACCGCCATTATCGGCCCCAACGGCTGCGGCAAGTCCAACGTCGTCGATTCCATCCGCTGGGTTCTGGGCGAGCAGCGCACGCGCATGCTGCGCAACACCAAGATGGAGAACGTGCTTTTCAACGGCACGCGGCTGCGCAAGCCCCTCGGCATGGCCGAGGTCTTCCTGACCCTCGATAACCAGGACCACCGGCTCAACTCTGAATACGGCCAGGTAAAGATCGGCCGCCGCCTGTATCGCAGCGGCGTCAGCGAATACCTGGTGAACGGCCAGCCCGTGCGTTTGAAGGATATTCGCGGCCTGCTCACTGACACCGGTCTCGGCAACAGCGTCTACGCCATCATCGAGCGCAACATGATCGACAGCGTGCTCTCGGAGAAGGAAGACGAGAAGCGCAACCTGCTCGAAGAGGCGGCCGGCGTCATGCGTTACCGCCTGCAGCGCGAAGAAGCCGAGCGCAAGATCAAGGCGACCGAGCAGGATCTCCTGCGCCTCGTCGATATCCTCAACGAGCTCGACAAGGAGCTGCGCTCGCTCAAGTACCAGATGGGGAAGGCGCGCCGTTACCAGGCGCTGAAGGAAGAAGCCGACACGCTGGAGAGCGCGCTGCTCAAGGCCACTTTATATGAGCTGCTCCTGAAGCGCGACGAGCTGACGTCCGAGCGCGAGTCGCATGAAAACGTGCGCCTGGTGGGCGACAACGAGATCGCGATCGCCGAGAGTCGTCTGCAGGAGATGCGCGTCGAGTCCGCCGAGCTCGAGAAGTCCCTCCAGGACATGCACGAGCTGCGCTTCCAGACCAGCACCGCGCTGCAGCAGCACGACGAGCGCGTGGCGATTCACACCGAGCGGGTGAGCCAGTCACGCGCGCGCGTGGCGGACGATGAAGCCGAGATATCCAGGGCGCGTACGCGCCTCGAGTCCGTCGGTGCCGAACTGGAGATCGATCGTGGCAATGCGGCCGCGCGCCGCGAAGCCGCGCACGCCTCCCGGACCCTTCTCGCCGACCGTGAAAGCGCGCTGCGCGAATCCAACGGTGCCCTCGAGTCCGCCCGTGACGCGCTGCGCAAGCACAAGCAGCTGGCCCTCGACCTGGTGCGCGAACAGGCGCGCGAGAAAGGTGCGCTCGAGCAGATCGAAGTGACGCTGGCCGATCTCACGCGCCGCCAGGATGCGGTGGAGTCCCAGCTCGACGATCTTTCCGGCGAAGAAACACGGCGTGTTGCTGATCTGCGCTCTATTGAGGAACGGGTCGCCGTGCAGCAGGCGACGCTCGCAAGCAAGCAAGAGGGACTTGCCCGGCTCATCCACAGGCTCGAGCAGACCTCGGAAGAGTTGATGGAGTGCGACCGCGCCATCTCCGATTCGAGCATAGAGATCGCCAAGCTCACGGACAAGCACGACTTCCTGCGCCGCATTCACGACGAGCACACGCGCACCGCCGACGAGCTCCGCGGCCACGGCGCGCTGGCCGGTGTGTTGTCCGATCTCGTGCGCGTGGAAAAGAAGTACCGCAAGTGTTTTGAAGCCTGCCTGGCGCCCATTTTGAAGAGCGTGGTCGCCGGTTCGCGCCGTGACGCCGTCAACTGGCTGCGTTCATACCGCGGCGGTGAAGCGGGCAGCGTGCAGATTCTGTTCCCCGACCAGTTCGTGAGTGGTGGAGCGCGCGCCGCAGGCGACCAGATCATCGGCCTGGCAAGTGAATTGATTGACTGTGACCCGCAAGTCTCCACGTACTTGATCGCATACCTTGAGGGTGTGGTAGTCGTCGCGGATGTCGAAGCCGCCCTCTCCGTGATCGAGAAGGGCCTCGCCGCGCGCGTCGCAACCCTGGACGGCGTGTTCTTCGACGGACCGGGCCGCGTGCTCGTGGCCGGCAGCGAGGACATCGACTCCACCATGCTCGAGATGCGCTCGAAGCTCGATGAGCTCAACCGTTCCATCGTGAGCGCCGCCGCCCTGGAAAAGGATGCGCACCAGAAGCGCGACGCCATCATGGCCGCGCGCGAGCGCATGCAGGACGAGATGGTTTCTCTGCGCACGGCGCTGGTCGCGGACGAGAAGATGCTCGAAGGCGTCATGGAAAGCCGTCGCGACGCCGAGCTTCACTTGATCCGCGTGAAAGAGAAGATCACCGCGCTCGAAACCGCCATCGCCGAGACGCGCGATACCATGCTGGTCCTGAAGCCGAAGCTGGAGTCGTCACGCCGCACGGCGGAGATGCCCGACGCGGCGGCCGGCCTCGATTCGGCCGATCTGTCCGCTCTGGAAGAAAAGGCCATCGCGGCCGAGCGCGAGCGCGAACGCCTCCTCGAAGAAGTCAACTCGATGCGTCTCGAGCAGCTTTCGGCGGCCAACGAGGCCGAGACCGCGGAGACGCGCGTGCGCAACGCGGAAACGCTCGTGCAGGAGCTCAACGACCTGGTGCGCGCGCGCGAGGAAGACCTGAAGCGCGCCGAGGAACAGATCCGCCTTTCCACCGAGGACATGGCTGCCACCCGCGAAGCGGTGGCAAAGCTCCACGCCGAAAAGCGCGAAGTCGAAGCCCGCATCGAGCACGCCAACGAACGCTACACCGCCGCGAAGACGAAGCGCGACGAAGTCGAAGCCGAGATCCACGCCATGAAGGACCAGCGCGAGATCAAGCGCGCCAACATCGAGCGCGTGAACGTGGAGATGGCGGGCGTGGAGACGCGTATCGCCGGTGTGGTGGAGAAGGCGCGGGAGAAATTCGGCCGCGACATGGAGCCGATGATCACGGATCGCTCGCAGCTCGATCCCGCCGAGTGGGAGAATTTCAATCGCGAGGCGCTCGAAGAGATGCGCAAGAAGCTCGAGGAGTTCGGTCCCGTCAACATGCTCGCGGTTGCCGAGCACGACGAGAAGAAGGAGCGCTTCGACTTCCTCACCCGGCAGAAGCAGGATCTGGAAGAGGCGCGCGAGTCGCTCACCCAGGCCATTCGTCGCATCAACAAGGAAGCGCGGCGCATCCTGGCCGAGACCTTCGAGCAGGTGCGCACCAATTTCAAGAACACCTTCATGACGCTGTTCGACGGCGGCGAAGCGGATATTTTCTTCGTCGACTCCGACGACCCGTTGGAAGCCAACATCAAGATCGTCGCCAGCCCCAAGGGCAAGAAGCTCCACGACATCTCGAGCCTGTCGTCGGGCGAGCGCTCACTGGTGGCGCTCTCGCTGCTCTTTGCCATCTACCTCATCAAGCCGAGCCCGTTCTGCGTGTTCGACGAAGTGGACGCGCCGCTCGACGACGCCAACATTGCGCGTTTCGTGAAGCTCCTGCGCTCGTTCACCGATCACACGCAGTTCATCTGCATCACGCACAACAAGAAGACCATGGAAGCGGCCGACAACATCTACGGCGTGACCATGGAAGAGCCGGGTGTGTCGCGCCTGATCTCGGTGCACCTCGATGACGCCGAGCGCTTCAAGGCCCACGGTTCCTCGAACCGTCCGGCTCCGCAGCGCGACCAGGCGTCGGCGTAGGCAGCGCGGCGACAGCCGCGTTTTCTGTATACTCCTCCCATGTTCAATCTCAAGGAGAAGCTCAAGCGCGCCCGCGACAGCTTTGTCGCACCGTTGACGAAGGTTCTCCAACGGTCGTCATCACTCAGCGCGGATGACCGCGAGGAAATTGAAGCGCTCCTTCTTTCCGCCGACGTTGGAGTGGAGACCACGGAAAAAGTCCTGACCTCTCTGGGCAATGGCGAAGACACGCGCACGACAGTGCGCGCGCAGTTCCTTTCCGTGCTGCAAGGCCCCATCCCGAGACCCATGGGATTGTCCAGACCGGCTGCCATCATCATCGTCGGCATCAACGGCGTGGGGAAAACCACGAGTATCGGGAAGCTCGCGTTTCATCTCAAGTCACAGGGCCAGAAAGTTCTTCTCGCCGCGTGTGACACCTTTCGCGCCGCGGCCGCCGACCAGCTCGGCATCTGGGCGGCGCGCGTCGGAGTGGAGATGGTTCGTCACAAAGAGGGGACGGATCCGGCGTCGGTCGCCTTCGACGCGTGCAGCGCGGCCAAAGCGCGCGGCATGGACGTCGTCATCGTCGACACAGCGGGACGCCTCCACACGCGCGTGAATCTCATGGAGGAGCTGGCCAAGGTGCGCCGCGTGTGCGAGAAAGCCCTCGGCGAGGGAGCCGTCCAGACCTGGCTCGTCCTCGACGCCAACCTCGGCCAGAACTCCCTCGTGCAGGCGCAGGAGTTCACCAAACGCATGCAGACCGACGGCATCATCCTCACCAAGTTGGATTCCACGGCCAAGGGCGGCATCGTCCTCGCCGTGGCCGAAACCCTCAAGCTGCCCGTGGTCTACATTGGAGTCGGCGAAGCCATCGACGACTTCGAGCCCTTCGATGCGGAGCGTTTTGTGGATGCGCTGCTGGGTTAGGTCCGCAGCGGACCTGACCCGGCCGTAGGTGGCCGCTGCAGGACCGTAGCAGTCCTGGCTCGAGTCCTGGTGCTTGGCCGCGCTGCCAGGGTTAGATGCCTCCTTGAACCGCCTCCCCGGACTCCTTACCATGGATAGCGTGTGACAACCCCGCTCGCGAAGGTTCATCCGCGTGGTGGACTCCTAAATTGGTTTGACGCATTTCGCTTCGAGTTAACAGGGGTTCGAAGCCATGAAAAAAGCTCTCGTTGCGGTCCTTGGCATCGCACTTCTCTGCGTTTTCGCCTGCTTTGCGATGGCGCAGGTGCCGAACGTCCAGGTCTATTTTGACGCTGCGCATACGCAGACGCAAACACAGTGCGGTCCGTCAGGGAACTTGACCACGCTGTACGTTGTGATGAACAACTGGAACATGAACGTTATCGGAGTAGACTTCTCGGTCAACCACCCGCCGTCGTTGATATGGGTTGCGGACGTTCTACCGAATCCGTCGAGTTCAACCTCCGTTGGCCAGTCCCCGACTGGTATCGCAATCACCTATGCGAGCTGCTGCTACCTGAGCGGCTTTGTGAACAATGAGGTGCTGCAAATAACGGCGTCTTGGGCGTCGTGTGAATGCGGCGGCGAAACGCAGCCGGTCGTTGTAGGCGGTTACACGCCTCTCGGCAAGACGCAGCCTACGGCTATCCGGAGGGAAGACCACGTCACGTTTGGTGGCGTGGGTATGGTGTCATTGATTTGGTGCGCTCCGGTTGCAACCCAACCGTCCACGTGGGGACGGGTCAAAGAGCTGTATCGTTGAGTACCGGGTCGGATCGCCGTGCGCACGGTGCGGCCGGGGCCGAGGCTCCGGCCGCTTCTT
>DATNGX010000241.1:0-12554 GCA_035605755.1 Candidatus Krumholzibacteriia bacterium | reverse complement strand
ACGGCGCCATTCTGCGCATCAGCGGCGTGCGCAAGGATTCGTCCGCGCAGGGACGCAAACAATTCCATGCCCTCGAAATCCAGGTGGGCCCGTTCCAGCGGCTGATCGGAATTCCGGTGCCGATCGAGCCCGCCAGTCTTTCCCAACGCTACGCCAACGGACTGCTCGAAATCCGGCTCAAGAAAAAAGGCGATACGCCGACGCGACGCCGGATCGATGTCAAGTAGCAGCGCGACGCACGTCTCGCGCCCGCGCGCACACAGCGCCACTGTCACCATGAAGGAGCCTTGATTTGGTGAAATCCAAGTCCAACGTCGAGTTCGAAGAGCCCGGCGTACACACCAGCAGCATCCCCGGCGAGCTGGCTATTCTGCCCATCAATGACGCGGTGGTATTTCCGCTCATGATGGTGCCGCTCATTCTGCGCGATCCCAATCTGCTCCGCCTGGCCGACGAGGCGCTGGCCGAGCACAAGATCATCGGCGCCTTCACGCAGAAGAACCAGGAGACCGAGCAGCCCGGCCCCGAGGACATTTACAACGTCGGGACCGCCATCCATATCCAGAAGATGATTCGCTTTCCGAACGGCGAAATGCGACTGCTCGCGCAGGGCATTGCGCGCATCCGCGTTTCGGATGTGACGCAGGTGGTGCCGTACCTGAAGGGCCGCATCACCGTGCTGGAAGAAATCGAGCGCGATTCCGATCTGCACAAGGCTTACATGCAGAACGTCATCCGTTCCTTCACGCGCATGGTGGACGATTCGGAAACGCTTGCCGACGAGCTCAAGATCATCGTCAACAACATCAAGGAAGGCGGCCGTCTCGCCGATGTGATCGCGACCAATCTCAACATCGAGCTCGATCGCAAGCAGAAGCTCCTCGAAGAAGTGGATACCACCGAGCGCTTGAAGCTGCTCGCACGCTATCTCGCCGACGAGATGGAGGTGCAGAAACTGGGCAAGAAGCTCCAGGCCGATGTGAAGCGCGAGATGGACCGCGAGCAGCGCGAGTACTACCTGCGCCAGCAGCTCAAGGCCATTCGCCGCGAGCTCGGTGAGGACGACGATCGCACCGTCGACACCGAGGATCTCCGCGCCAAGATCGACGCCGCCAATCTTCCGGCCGCGCCCAAGGACGTGGCGATCAAGGAGCTCGACCGTCTGCAGAAGATGTCACCGGGTGCGGCCGAATACACGGTGTCGAAAACGTACATCGATTGGATTCTCGATCTGCCCTGGTCCACCAGCACCACCGACAACCTCGACATGGTCGAGGCCGAGCAGGTATTGAACGAGGACCACTACGGCCTCGCCATGGTCAAGGAGCGCATCCTCGAGTTCCTCGCCGTGAAAAAGCTCAAGCAGTCGATGAAGGGCTCCATCATCTGTTTTGCCGGCCCGCCGGGCGTGGGGAAGACGTCGCTGGGAAAATCGATCGCGCGCGCGATGGGACGAAAATTTGTGCGCATCTCGCTGGGCGGTATGCGCGACGAGGCCGAGATTCGTGGTCACCGCCGCACATACATCGGCGCTCTCCCGGGACGCGTCATCCAGGGGCTGCGCACCGCCGGCAGCAACAATCCCGTGTTCATGCTGGATGAGATCGACAAGCTGGGTTCGGATTTCCGCGGCGACCCGGCCGCGGCGCTGCTCGAGGTGCTGGACCCGGCGCAGAACGATTCGTTCGAGGATCACTATCTCAATATTCCGTTCGATCTCTCGAGCGTGCTCTTCGTCACCACGGCGAACATCCTGGACTCGATTCCGCGCCCGCTGCTCGACCGCATGGAAGTACTCGAGATTCCGGGTTACATCACGATGGACAAGGTGGAGATCGCGAAGAAATACCTGCTTCCGCGCCAGATCGAGGAGAACGGCATCCCGCCCAAGCTCCTCAAGATCACCGACGACGCGCACCGCCACATCATCCGCCGCTACACGCGCGAGGCCGGCGTGCGCGAGCTCGAACGCAAGTACGGCTCGATCGCGCGCAAGGTGGCGCGCCGCATCGCGGGCGGCAACAAGAAGCCCGTGAGCATCGGCGAGCGCAACGTGGCGCAGTACCTGGGACAGGAAGAGTATCGCAGCGAGATTGCGCGCAAGCGTCCCACCGTGGGTGTGGTGACGGGACTGGCCAAGACATTCGATGGCGGCGAAATTCTCTTCATCGAATCGGTGAAGATGAAAGGCAGCGGCCACCTGCGCCTGACCGGGCAACTGGGCGATGTCATGCGCGAGAGCGCGGAGGCGGCCATGTCGTTCATCAAGTCGCACTATCTGGCCGGCGCGCCCGACAAGGCGTTCTTCGAGAAGTACGACATCCACATTCACGTCCCGGCCGGCGCGGTGCCCAAGGACGGCCCCAGCGCGGGCGTCGCCATTGCCTGCACCATCGCCTCGCTGCTCTACAGCCGGTCCGCGCGCAACGATGTCGCCATGACCGGAGAGATCACACTGACCGGACAGGTTCTTGCCATCGGCGGCTTGAAGGACAAGGTAATTGCTGCCCACCGGGCCGGCATCAAGACCGTGCTGTTCCCGGACACGAACAAGCGCGACCTGGACGAAATTCCGGATATCATCAAGAAAGACTTGAACTTGATCCCGATGGCGCGGGCGGCGGAAGCGATCGAGAAGACACTGGTTCCCGAGTAGGGCGCGGTACGGCCCCCGGCTTGCAAAACGTGTCGGCTACACTCCCAGAGGTTGAACACGTGACCACCGAGCTCTCGCAACGACGCGACCAGATGGTGGGACGGCTTGCGCCGTTCCTCGGCCGCATGGTGCGCCGGGAAAGTTTTTCCCTCCCCGGCGACATCAATGAAAAGAGCCGTGTGCTCGTCGTCGACTCGGGCGATCTCACCGAGCTTCTGTTCTTTGCTCCCGTTCTCAATCACCTGAAGCGCCGCTTTCCGGGCATGCGCGTCACCATGCTCGTGCGCGAGGGCAACGGCGAGCTGATCCGCACGCTCGAGAACATCAACGAGCTGATCTCCTACGAGCCCGAGCATCTTGCGCTCTTTTCGACCACCTATCTGAATCTCCTGCGCCGTGTGAAGTCGCGCAACTTTGACGCGGTGTTTCTGCTCGGGCGCGAATTCAACTTTGCGCGATCGATGGTGACTCTGTACTCGCGCGCGCGCCTGCGCGTGGGCTTCACCCAGACGTTCACGTATCCGTTCTTGAACTGCGAGATCCGCACCTCGGCCGAGCCCATGTACGAAGCGCCGCGCTCGCTCTCGTTCCTCTCCGTGCTGGGCCAGTCGCCCGGTGACAGCGTGATGGCGTGGAAGCTTCCCGACAACGACGTGCGCTGGGCGCAGCAGATGGTTCATTTCCGCAAGCCCGACAAGGACACCATGCTGATCGTGGTCGATCCCGGCATGGGCAAGGGCGGCCACCGGCTGGTGGAAACCGCCATGGCGCACATCGCCGGCGAGGTGGCGCGGCGCCACGGCGCGCGCATTCTGCTTCTCTCCAACAACCTCGATGCGAAGGGGTTGGCGCGCTTCAAGGCACTTCTTCCCAACGTGGTCCTCGATCTCGAGCCCAAGAACGTCAAGGAAGCGCTTGCGCTTCTCTCCCGCGCGGACTTAGTCTTGGCGGGCAACACGGATTACTTCCACTTTGCGGTCGGAATGCGGCGGCCGACGATCGGCTTCTTCACGCGGTTCGATGCTTCCAACTGGTTTCCAAAATCCGCTCCCTGGGTGCAGATCATCCAGGGCATGCGCGGCCAGCAGGTCTCCGTGGACGAGGTGTGCTCGAAGATCGATACGCTGCTCCACTTTGCATCGCGCTAGCGCCGGTCCGTTTTCGCCCTCATATTTGTACCCGGGTGCCGGCTCTGCACCCATCCTCGCATGAACGCATACCGCCGTCTTTTGAACTACGTGCGTCCGTTCTGGAAACGGATGACGCTGGTTTCCGTGGTGATCGCGCTGTTCGCGTCGCTGTCGGGTGTTTCGCTCACGCTGATTCCGCCGTTCCTGCGCGTGATTCTCAACAAACAGCCCATCGACGTCGCCGTGCAGGCACAGCAGCACCACGAAGGACTGCCGCTGCCCGCGTTCGTCGAGAACGCGCGCGTGGCGATGAAAGTGCACTTCGAGTCGTGGATGTACGCCGGCACCTCCGATGACCGCCTGGTGCGCTTCATCTGGCTCCTGGTCGCCATGATGCTGGTCAAGAACGTGATGGGCTACATCCAGACCTACCAGACGGAGTGGCTCGAACAGCAGGTGCTGTTCCGAATACGACGCGACCTCTACGCGCATATCCTCGACCTGCCGCTGTCGTACTTCGACCGCGAACGATCCGGCCATCTGATTTCGCGCGTCACCAACGACGTCACCTCGCTGCGCGGGGCGGTGATCGGCGTGGCGTCGAGCGCGCTTCGCAATATTCTGATGACGCTGGTCGCGGTGTTCATTCTATTGAACGTGAGCTGGCGGCTGACGCTCCTGGTGGTGTGCATCATCCCGGTCAACGTGTTCGTGGTGGATCTGGTGGGACGCAAGCTCAAGCGCCGCAGCCATCGGGCGCAGGAGGGCATGGCCGACATGACCGCCAGCCTGGAAGAGACCATCGGCGGCGTGCGGCTGGTGAAATCATTCGGCACGCACGAACACGAGCAGACGCGTTTCGGGCGCGCCAGCCAGCGCCACATGATGCACTACATCCGCATGAAGCTCTACGGCGCACTCTCGGCTCCGACTTCGGAGCTCCTGGGGACGTTTTCATTCGCGGTGGTGTTGTGGTACGGCGGGCATCGTGTGCTGAACGGAGGCCTCCCCGCGGAAAACCTGGTCATGTTCGTGGCGGCGATGCTCTTCGTCATCACGCCGCTCAAGAACCTGAGCAAGCTCACCGTGCTCGTGCAGCAGGCCGCCGGTTCGGCGCAGCGTGTGTTTGGACTGATCGATACGCCGAAGGAGCCCGTCGGTGAGGGGACGCGCGCGGCGTCGTTCGAGCGCGAGATCCGCTACGACGATGTCGATTTCGAATACGTGTCCGGCGAGCCCGTGCTGCGCGGCGTGTCGTTCACGGCGGTGCGCGGGGACGTGATTGCGATCGTGGGCTCGAGCGGAGCGGGGAAGACCACGCTGGTGGATCTGCTGCCGCGCTTTTATCCCTGCACCAAGGGCCGCATCACGTTCGACGGTGTGGATACGCGCGAGTTCACGCTGGCGTCGCTGCGCTCGCTCATGGGCATCGTCACGCAGGAAACCATTCTGTTCAACGACACGGTCTACAACAACATCAGCTACGGCACCGCACATGCAGACAAGGCGGCGGTCGAGCGCGCGGCGCAGGCGGCCAACGCGCACGACTTCATTCTCGAGCTTCCCGACGGCTACAACACCGTGGTGGGTGATCGCGGCGCGCAGCTTTCCGGCGGGCAGCGCCAGCGCCTCGCCATCGCGCGCGCCATCCTGCGCGATCCCCAGATACTCATCTTCGACGAAGCGACCAGTGCGCTCGACAGCGAGAGTGAGGCGCTGGTACAGGAAGCGATGGATCGCCTCCTCGAGGGACGCACCACGTTCGTCATCGCACACCGTCTCTCCACCATTCGTCACGCCGACAAGATCCTCGTGCTCGAGCGCGGCCGGCTCACCGAGCACGGCACGCACTCCGAGCTCATGACACGCGAGGGCGTCTACCGGCGTCTCTATCAGCTCCAGTTCGGAAATGCGTAAAGACGCGCGACAGCGCGTCACAGCCGTGGCACCCAACTGGCTCGGTGACGCGGTCATGAGCTTGCCGGCCCTTCAAGTGCTGGCCGGAGCCTCCGGTGTTTCGCTTTCCGTTCTCTCCAGCCAATATGTCGCTCGCGTCTTTCTCAACCAGCCGGGTGTGGATGAAATACATGTCGATCCAGACGGCGGACGCATGCAACGGATCGCCGTCCGGGTGCGGGCCCTGCGCTCCATCCAAGCGCGGACGGCGGTTGTCTTCCCGCCTTCTTTCTCGAGTGTGCTTCCGGCGTTTCTTGCCGGCGTGCACCGGCGCGTCGGATTTCAGGCCGATGGCCGCGGGGCTATTCTCACGCACGCATTGCCCCTGCCATCTCGCGAAGTGCATCTGGTCAATTCCTACGTGAACCTTGCGCGCGCCGCTCTTCGTGATCTGAGCATTGAACCCGGCGAAGCGACAGCGGCGCGTATTTTTGTCAGCGAAGGCGAACGCAGTGTGATCCGGCGGCGACTCGCAGGCATCACGGGCGGCGGGTATGTTGTCATTGTCCCGGGCGCCGCGTTCGGTCCCGCGAAAACGTGGCCGGAAGAACGCTACCGCGCGCTGTGCGCAACGCTCGTGCGCGACACCCCCGTGATCCTGACCGGCAGCAGAGGTGACAAAGACGTCTGCGAGCGCATCGCGCGGGATGTGCCCGGTGTGCACTCGCTGGCGGGGGAGACGTCGCTCGGGGAGATGTTCGCGCTTGTGGAAGGAGCGCTGGCGCTCGTGGCCAACGACAGCGGTGCGCCCCACGTCGCCGCGGCGCTGGGGGTGCCGTGTGTGGTGCTGTTCGGCTCGACCGCGCCGGCGTGGACCGCGCCACGCGGGGCGGACGTCCAGGTGCTGCAGCACAAGGTGCACTGCAATCCCTGTTTCCGGCGTACCTGCCCCACCGAGCTCGAATGCTTCAACGGTATCGCGGTCGAGGACGTGGCCGCGGCCGTCGCCGGCATCCTCTCCCGGCCGGCAAAGAAAGCCGGTGCCCCCGGGAAGTCTCTCGGATAGAATTCGACGCCTATGAATCCGCAACGCTATCTCGACCTTCTGGGGCAGTTTCGCTCGCGCCGCATCGGCGTGATCGGGGATTTCCTGCTCGACCAGTACATCATCGGCCACAGCGCGCGCGTGTCGCGCGAAGCGCCCATCGTGGTGGTCGACTATCAGGACACCGTGTACCACCCCGGCGGGGCGGCGAACGCGGCCCAGAACGTCACGGCACTCGGGGGCTCGGCCCACGCGGTCGGAGTGGTCGGGGACGATCGCGAAGCGGATGCGCTCCTGCGCCTGCTCGACGCGCGTGGCGTCAATGTCACACGCCTGATGCGCGACGCCGCTGCCGCCACATCCACCAAGCTCCGTATTCTCGCCGGCGAGATGAACGCGCAGAAGCAGCAGGTGGCCCGCGTCGATAGATCGCACCGCCTCTCACCCGTCGCAGCGCTGACGGCGCGGTTGCGTGAAGCCATCGACGACACCGTGTCGTCGTCGGATGCGGTGCTGATGGCGGACTATGGTCTGGGTGTGCTGGGCTCCGATATTGCTTCGCACGTGCTGGCGCGATGCGCCGCCGAGCGTGTGCCGAGCGTGGTCGACAGCCGTCATCGTCTGCGCGAGTTCCGCGGCGCCACCGTCGCCACTCCCAACGAGGTGGAAGCCATGGAAGCGCTCGGACTCCGGCACGAAACCGAGCTCACCGATGAGCGCTCCTTCGCCGGGCGCGTGACTGAGACAGGCATTCGCAATCTGATCGTGACGCGCGGCAGCAAGGGCATGGTGGTGTGCGGCGCCGATGCGGCCTACACCTCGATCGGCATTGCGGGGAGCAACGAGGCCACCGATGTCACCGGCGCCGGCGATACCGTGTCGGCGGTGGTGGCACTGTCGCTCGCCTGTGGCGCGACGCTGGAAGAAGCCGCGCGCATGGCGACTTTCGCCGCGTCGGTGGTGGTGATGAAACGCGGCACTGCAACGGCGTCGCCGGAGGAAGTGCGTGGCATGATCGAAGGCACACTCGCCGGCAAAGAGGCGCGTGCGTGATGCGCACTCCCGCCGCCGTGATCTCCCGTGACGTCGAATCGGTGCGCGAGCTCGCCGCCGGAGCGGGGGCGCGCGTGCTTGTGCTCGCCAACGGCTGCTTCGATCCGCTCCATGTCGGCCACGTGCGCTACCTCGAAGACGCGCGCACGCACGGCGACTTTCTCGTGGTGGCGCTCAACAATGACGAAAGTACGCGGCGTCTCAAAGGCAACGACCGGCCCATCGTTCCCGAGCTCGATCGCGCCGCGCTCCTGGCTGCGCTCCGGTGTGTCGACGCGGTGCTCCTGTTCGGGACCGACAATGTAGAAGAGATTCTCGCGTCGTTGCGACCGGCAGTTCACGCCAAGGGAACCGACTACACCGAGGCCACGGTGCCCGAAGCCGACGCGGCGCGCCGGCTCGGAATCCGTACCGTGATCACGGGCGACGCGAAATCCCACGCCTCGCGCGAGATCGTCGCGAAGGTTCGTCGCGGCGAGAAACCATGACTGCACCCATCGCGCTCGGCGCGGGCGACCGCGTGCTGGTGACGCGTCTCAACTATCTGGGTGATGTGGTGCTGTCCCTGGCCATGGTGGATGCACTGCGGCGCGCACATCCAGGAATTGAAATCGATTATTTGACGCGTGAACCGGCCGCGAGCCTGTTGCGGCCGGACGCGCGCTTCGCGCGCGTCTTCGGTTGGCGTGACGGCATGCGCGCGGCGCTCTCCATGGTCGCCACCTTGCGGTCGCGGCGCTATCGCGCGGTCATCGATCTTTACTCCAATCCGCGCAGTGCCTGGCTCTCATGGCTTTCGGGTGCGCCCGTGCGCATCGGGGGCAACCGGCGCGGGCGTCGTCTCCTTTATACCCATCGCGTGCAGCCGCCGGCGGGCACTCCCGTGATCGACGTGTTCATGGAGTACGCCAAACCGCTCGGCGTGAACGGTCCGCCCACAAAACCCGTGCTTGCCATCACCGCGCATGAGCGCGACGACGCGCAAGCGCACCTCGAGAATGCCGGGGCCGCGGCCTCGGTGCGCACGCCGCGCATCGGTGTGCACCCGGGCGGGAAGTGGAGTGTCAAGCGCTGGCCGGCGGCGCATTTCGCGGAGCTCGTGGATCGACTCGAGAAAGCGGGAGCACGTGTCGTCGTCTTCACCGGGCCGGACGAGCGCGACGCAACCGATGAGGTGATGCGCCGTGTAACGACGTCGCCCGCGCGGCTCGAGCCGCTCGACATTCGCGCCACGGCCGCCGTCATCTCATGCCTGGATGCGATGGTGGCGTGCGATGGCGGCATCATGCACACGTCCGTCGCCACCGGTACACCGACGGTCGGGATCTTCGGGAGCAGCCAGTCGTCGGTGTGGTTTCCGTACGAAAACTTCGGACCCTATCGCGCGGCACAGATCGACGTGCCGTGCCGGCCGTGCCACCAGCACGTGTGTCCTCTGGGTCACACGCGCTGCTTGAACGAGCTTTCTCCCGCCCGGGTGGCGTCGATCCTGGAGCCGCTCCTCGACACGCGCAGGCTGGCCACATGAGTACGCGTGACGAATGGCTGCTGGCGGTTCGCCTGCGCCAGCTGGGCGATGTGCTGGCGTCGCTCGAGGTGCTGCGCGCGATCAAGGCGCATCGCCCCGCGCGTCGCATCGCGTTCGTGGTGAACGCGCCGTACGCACCGCTTGTCGAGCACGAGCCCTACATCGACCGTGTGTTGGTGCCGCCCACAGGCGGCGCTTCGGCGTGGATTCATTTTCTCCGCGAGGTGCGATCACTGCATGCGACGGCGGCCATCGATCTCCACGGCAGCGCGCGCTCGGCGCTCATCACGCGCGTCTCGGGCGCGCCGCTCCGCGTTGGATTCGACGTGCGCGGGCGGCGCCGCGCATACAATGTGGTCGAGCCCCGCGGCGAATTCAGCCCCGACGGCCGGCGCATTCCGCACAATCCCATTACCTGGGGCGCGCGACTGGCGAGACATGCGGGGGGAGAGATAACCCACACACTTCCACCGGCCATCAAAGCCGGTGAAGATGCGCACGACAGCGTGCGCAATCGACTCATCGAAGCCGGTGTGGGTCTGGCAGCGGTGGAGTCATGCACTGTGATCGCGTTGAACCCAGGAAGAGCGGTACCAACCAAGAACTGGGACGCAGCACGCTTCATCACACTCGCCCGCCAGCTTCGAGATGAAGGCCATGTCGTCATGATTTTCTGGGGACCCGGGGAAGAGGCCCAGGCCGATTTCATCGCGCGTGAATCCGGTGCGCTGCGTGCGCCTGCATTTTCTCTGGTGGAGATGTGCGCGGCACTCCGCTTTTGCGCCGCGCTCGTCACCATCGACTCCGGTCTCAAGCATCTTGCCGTGTGTGCGCGCACGCCGACCGTGACCGTGTTCGGGTCGACGGATCCGCGCGAGTGGCACATGGGAGGCACGCGCGACATCGCGTTGTGGAAGGGCCTCTCGTGCTCGCCGTGCCGGCGGTTGGATTGTCCGATGGGTGTCCCCTGCATGGACATAGACGCCGCCACTGTTCTGGATGCACTCAAGCACGCGTTGGGGGCGGCGTCTTGAATCCACGCGACATCTCGGTCATCGTGACGACTCGTAATGAAGCGGAGAATCTGCCGCGCTGTCTTGGCAGCGTGCGCGGCTTCGGCGAGGTCATCGTCGTCGACAGCTTCAGCAGCGACGACACCGTGGAAACAGCGCGGCGAAGCCGCGCCATTGTCTTCCAACGCTCATATCGTTCTCCCAGCGATCAGAAAAACTGGGGTGTAGCGCGCGCACAAAACAACTGGGTGTTGGTGCTTGACGCCGACGAATGGCTGACCGACGAATTGCGCTCGGAAATCGAAGCGCTCGATCCCGGTCAGCGCGCCGGGTTCTGGATCCATCGTCGCAGCGAATACCTGGGCAGGCCCATCACCGGATGCGGCTGGCAGCGCGACAAGGTGTTGCGGCTGTACGACCGCAGGCGCGGATCTTATCCGGAAGCCCGCGTTCACGAAGAGGTGGTGCTGGACGGCGTGGCCGGCCGGTTGCGTGCGCGTCTCGGCCACCGGCCCTATCGCGACGTCGCGCACCACGTGGAGAAGATCGACGACTACACCGCGCGCGGCGCGCGCCAGGCCGTCGAACGCGGGCTGCGCGCACCGTGGCTTCACCTGTTCCTGCACCCGCCCTTCAGGTTCTTTCGCATGTATGTTCTGCAACTCGGTATCCGGGATGGATATCCGGGGCTTGTGCTGTGCCTGCTCTCGTCCGCGGGTGTGTTCCTCAAGTACGCCCGGGCGTGGGAGCTGAAGCGCACGTCATGAAAGGCGTGTGTCTTTTCGGGGGCCATCACCGCGGCTATCCGCGCAGCGGCGTGATCGTGTCCGGATTGCGGCGCATCGGCGTTCCCGTGTTCGAGTGCACGGTGTCGCCGCGCCTCAAGTCGCCGCGACGTTATCCCGCCCTGATACGCGCGTTTCACCGCTGTCGCGGCGAATTCGATGTCATCTTCGTGCCGGAGTTCCGCCACAAGGACGTGCCGCTCGCATGGTCGCTCTCGCGACTGGCCGGGAAGCTGTGCGTGTTCGATCCGCTGGTGTCGCGCTATGACACGCGCGTGCACGACCGTGGCGATGCCGGCGCTCACGGCCTGCAGGCCTGGCACAATCTCAACCTCGACCGCGTGAGCCTCACCCTTCCGGATCTTTCGCTGGCGGATACCGGGATGCACGCGCGCTATTTTCGCGAGCACCTGGCCGCACCGGATGCGCGCGTGCGTGTGTTGCCCGTGGGCTATGACGACGAGATGTTCCGGCCGGCGCCACCGGCCGACGGACCCGTGCGCGTATTGTTCTATGGAAGCTATCTGCCGCTGCACGGCGTGGAAACCATCGCCGAAGCCGCCATTCTCCTGCGCAGCGAACACGCGATTCATTTCGAATTGATCGGTGGCGGACAGACCTTTGATGCGGTGACGCGGCGGCTGCGTGATGCCGGCGTAGAGAACGTGTCTGTCGAGCCCCGTATCGATGCATCGCAGCTGCCGGCGCGCATTGCGCGCGCGTCAATTTGTCTGGGCATTTTCGGGACGACGCCCAAGGCGGCGCGCGTCGTGCCCAACAAGGTGTACCAGTGCATGGGCAGTGCGCGTGCCGTGGTGAGCGCGGACAGCGCGGCCATGCGCGAGTTCTTTGATTCCGGCCGGCATGTCGAGCTGGTTCCGGCCGGTGACGCCGATGCGCTGGCGGAGCGGATCGTGGCGCTGGCGCACGATCCGACGCGGCGGTTGGCGCTGGGTGAGGCGGCCGCGGCGCACGTGGCGCTGCACTTCTCACCCGTGCCCATCGCGAAGCGCTTCGCCGCACTGTGCGCGGAGGCGATGGCGTCATGAGCGCGCGTCCACTGCGCATTCTCATGGCCGACTCGGAGCGCACGTGGCGCGGAGGGCAGGGACAGGTGCTGCTCCTGATGCGGGGTCTCGCGGAACTGGGTCAGGACGTGACGCTGGCGGCCCCCGAAAGCGGCGCGTTGTTCGAGCGCAGCGCAGATCTGCAAGTCGAACGCATCCCCTGGCGGGGAACTTCCAGCCCGGCGTCCATTCTCGAGTTGCGCAATATCATCGCGGGTGGTCGTTTCGATATCGTGCATTCACATGCCTCGCGCGCCCATGGCGCGACGGTCGTCGCAAACCTGAGACTGCGCGCGAAGCATGTGGTATCCCGCCGTGTCGACTTCGACGTGGCACGCGGGCCGTGGGGAAGATGGAAGTATCTGCACGGCGTGGATGCGT
>DATNGX010000240.1:0-4673 GCA_035605755.1 Candidatus Krumholzibacteriia bacterium | reverse complement strand
AAACCGCCATCCTCATGTGCGCGGATACGGTGGAGGCGGCGGCACGCTCGCTCAAGGATCCGTCGCCCGCGCACATTCGCGCCCTGGTGACACGGCTGGTGGATCTGCGTGCGCAGGAAGGCGAGCTCGACGACAGCGGCATCACGCTGCACGATCTGGGAGTGATCAAGGAGCGCCTGATCACGATGCTCACCACCGTGTATCAGCGTCGCGTCGCGTATCCGGGACAGGACGTCGTCGCACACGAGCCCGAAGACGAAACCACAACCGGTGAAACTCTCGCTGAATCGGGATAGCACCGCGCTGCCGGCGTGGATGAACGCGGCGTGGCGTCGCAGAGCGGCGCGCGCCGTGGAAACCATTGCGCCGCGCGCGGGCACGGTCAATGTGATCGTCACCAATGATCGTGTCATCCGGCGCCTGAATCGTTCCTATCGCGGCAAGGACAAGGCCACGGACGTGCTCTCGTTTTCATATCTTGAAGACGGAACGGAAAGCGGGGGAGTGGCCGGCGACGTTTTCGTTTCACACCAGACGCTCGCGCGCGACGCGCGCCGCCTGGATGTGACGCCGCAACATCTGGCGCTGCGCATCGTGGTGCACGGATTTCTGCACGTGGTCGGTTATGACCACGAGAATGACACGGATGCGTCGCGCATGGAGCGCCGCGAACGCGCCCTCCTGCGACGCGTGCTTCCGGAGCGCGCCGTGCGCTCCCTGTTTTGAGCGGGTAACAAAGCATGACCTGGACCGTCGTTTTCTATTCGTTTTCGGTGGCGTTTCTCGCCGCCTGTTCGGCCGCGCTCACAGCGCTGGGCGTCATGTCCGTGCGCGGTTCCGACAACAGTGACGAGGAAGGTGCGCGCGACTGGCTGGTGGCGCGCGCCGTCGACGATCCGGTGCACACCGGTGTCGCGCTCGGCATTGCGCGCGCGGTGGCGCTCTTGCTGGTGGTGATTTCGGCGGAGGAGCTGGTGCACGCGGCGGGTCCGGTGGGCTCGGGCGTGTTCGCCGCGGCCTCGGTGCTCCTGCCCGCGTTCGCGGCGCGGGCGCTGGCGCTCGAAGGAGCGGAGACGCTCCTGCGCGTGGTTCGCCCCATCATCGTTCCCACCGTGTTCCTGTTGCGACCGCTCGCGGTGGTGGCGGTGCGCCTGCTCGGGCGCACGTCGCCCGCGCTTCCGCGTTTGTTCGCGCTCGAGGTGATTCCGCTTCCCGAAAAGATCGGGCTCCTGGGAAGCCGCGGCGATCACGCGGCCGAGGAGAATCTCATCATGTCGAGCATCGCCGACTTCGGCGACACGCGTGTGCGCGATGTCATGGTTCCGCGCATCGACATCATTGCGCTCGATGTGGCGATGGATCGCGACGAGCTCGTCACCCACATCGTCGACGCGGGGCACTCGCGCATCCCCGTGTACGAGCGTTCCATCGACCGCATCATCGGCGTCCTGCACACGCAGGATCTGCTGGTGAAGGTGCTGCAGGACGAAGAGTTTTCCATCCGCGCGCTGGCGCGCGAAGCGTTCTTCGTGCCCGAGAGCAAGCTCATCACCGAGCTCCTCTCCGAATTCAAGGTGCGCCGCCAGCACCTCGCCGTCGTGGTGGACGAGTACGGCGGCACGGCGGGAATCGTCACGCTCGAAGATGTGATCGAGGAGCTGGTGGGCGAGATCCACGACGAATTCGACAGCGAGGAAGAACCGGTGCGCCGTCTCGACCGCGACTCGGCCCTGGTGATCGCGCGCATCCATATCGAAGAGCTCAACGAGATTCTCGGCATCGCGCTTCCCGATGATGTGGCGGACACACTGAGCGGTCTCTTGTATCACTTCATCGGTCGCGTGCCGCGCGTGGGTGATCGCTGGTCGTACGGACCGCTGTCATTCGAGATCCAGTCGGTGGAGCGCCAGCGCATCGTGCGCGTGCTTCTAAGCGGTCTCGCTTCCATCGGCGAGCCGGCCGCCGAGGAGAGTTGATCTGCGCCATGTTGCTGAAAGACAGTGGCATCATTCTCTCGATCTCGCGCAGCGGCGAGACCAGCTTGAGCGCGGTGATCCTGGGCCGCAGCGCCGGCAAGCTGCGTCTGCTCGCCAAGGGTGCGCTGAGTGCAAAGCATCCCTCGCGCGGGGCGCTCGAGCCCGGGAACGAAGTCGAAGTGCTCTACTACCACCGCGAAGGACAGAGCACATGTTACTTGAAGGAAGTTTCACTTCTGCGCGCGCCCGCCGCCGGACGCGATTCACTCCCGCACATGGCGGCCAATCTGGCCGCGCTCGAGTTGTTGAATCAGGTGTGCGTCCCCAACGCCAGCATCGACTCCGAGCTGGTTGACACCACGTCCGCGTTTCTGGCTTCGCCGCCGGGGAACGATCCGTTGTTCGTCTTTCTCGCGTTCCAGATCAAGCTGCTCGCGGCGCTGGGAGTTTCACCCGACACGGTCGACTGCGTGCGCTGTGGCGAACGGCCCAACGGCGGCATCTACAGTCCGCGCGACGGGGTAAGCTTCTGCGCCGAGCACGGCACCCAGGTGCCGGAAGCGGTGAAGCTCTCGCCCGAAATCGTGAACGCGGCGGAGCAGTGTGCCGCCGAATCGTTCGATGTGCTCTCGCACGAAGCGGTCGCGCGCGGAGTCAGAAAAGAGTTGGGGCGGTTGGTGCACTGGACCTATACTTACCACGTTCAGGGGTATCACCTGCCTCGTTCGTTGAATCTCATTTAAAGCATTGCGGTAACCCACGAAGGAAACTGTGGCCACGCGAAAACCAAAACGCGCGACGCGCACACCATCGTCTGCGCCGAGCAAGCAGGAAATCATCACGCGCCTCTCCGAGTTCTGGGCCCGGCAGGGATGCGTGCTCGTACAGCCGTACAATTCCGAAGTGGGAGCGGGAACGCTGAACCCGGCCACGTTCCTGCGCGTGCTCGGACCCGAGCCGTGGCGCGCCGCGTACGTCGAGCCGTCCAAGCGCCCGCGCGACGGACGCTACGGCGCCAATCCCAACCGCGTGCAGCAATTTCTCCAGTACCAGGTGGTCTTGAAGCCGTCGCCGCCCAACGTGCTCGAGCTCTACCTCGAAAGCCTGCGCGCGATCGGCATCGATCCCAAACGTCACGACATCCGTCTGGTGGAGGACGACTGGGAAGCGCCCACGCTGGGCGCCTCGGGGCTGGGCTGGGAAGTGTGGCTCGACGGCATGGAGATCACACAGTTCACATACTTCCAGATGGCGGGCTCGCTCGATCTGGAGCCCATCACGGCCGAGATCACATACGGACTCCTGCGCCTGTGTCTCTATCTGCAGCACGTGGAGTCGGTGCTCGACGTGCACTGGGGGCAGGGAATCAAGTGGGGCGAAATGAACCTGCAGGCCGAGCAGGAATTCTCCGCGTTTCACTTCGAGCATTCCAACAGCGAGATGTACTTCCGCATGTTCCAGGATTTCGAGCGTGAAGCGGCGAAGATGATCGAAGCCGGTCTCGTGCTGCCCGCGTACGACTACGTCGTGAAACTCTCGCACGTGTTCAATCTGCTGGACGCGCGCGGCGCCATCAGCGTGACCGAGCGCACGGGTTATATCGGCCGGATCCGCACGCTGGCGCGCAAGGTCGCGGTGCGGTACATCGAGAAGCGCGAAGCGCTCGGATTTCCGTTGACCCGCGCGCCAGGTGGTATTGCGCAAACAAAGCCGCGCAAGAAGGCGCGCGCATGAGTGATTTCGTCCTCGAAATTGGCGTCGAGAACATTCCTGCGTCGTACATTCCTCCCGCCATCGCGCAGCTCGAGGCCGACGCCGCCGCGCTCTTCGCGCGCACGCGTCTTGTTTATAAGAGCATTTACACCACCGGAACGCCGCGCCGCCTCGTGCTCGTGGTGAGCGGGCTGGCGCCCAGACAGTCGGAGGGCGAGGACGTCGTCACCGGGCCGCCGGCATCGCGCGCCTTTGGAGAAGACGGAAAACCCACGCAGGCCGCGGAAGGATTTGCGCGCGCGCAGGGCACCACCGTCGAAAAGCTCGAGCGCATTGCAACCGCGAAGGGTGAATACCTCGGCGTGCGCAAGAAGCTCGCGCGCGCCGCGACGCCGGCCGTGCTGCGCGCCGAGCTGCCGGCACTGGTGACGGGACTCAAGTTCCCGAAGACCATGAAGTGGGAAGCGAGCGGAACACGTTTTCCGCGACCGCTGCGCTGGATGGTTGCGCTGTACGGAAAAGATGTGGTGGGTTTCCGCGTGGCCGATGTCGAGAGCGGCCGTGTCACATGGGCGCGGCCGTGGATGCGCGGCGAATCGGCGAGCGTCGCGGATGCGTCGCGCTATTTCGCCACCGTGAAGAAGCTCGGCATCGTTCTCGATCACAACCAGCGCGCGGAGAAGATCCGCACCCAGGCCGCGCGCGCCACCGCGGCAAGAGGGTGGAAGCTCGTCGAAGACACCGATCTCGTCACCGAGCTCTCCTTCATGTCGGAGGATCCGCGTCTCGTCACCGGTTCGTTCGACACGCGCTACCTCGATCTCCCGCCGGAAGTGATCGTGGTGGCCATGAAATCGCACCAGCGCTACCTCGCCGCCACCGACAGGAAGGGCCGGCTGGTTCCTCACTTCTTCACGTTCACCGACGGACCCGTGCTGGGTGCGCAGGAAGTGGTGCGCGGCAACGAGCGCGTGCTGCGCGCGC
>DATNGX010000239.1:0-2806 GCA_035605755.1 Candidatus Krumholzibacteriia bacterium | reverse complement strand
CGAGCGGTTTGGGAAGTTTATCGGGACGTCGCGGGGTGCCTTGATTTTCACGATTCTGTTCACGTCGGCGCTGTTCGCCGCAGCGCACTATCCGGAACAGTCCTGGATGGGCGTGGAACAGGCGGGAATCTTCGCGATCGTCGACGGCATCATCTTTGTCGCGACGCGCCAGCTCTGGTTTCTTGTCGTGATGCACGCGGCCTTCGACATCGTCGCGTGTCTGATTATCTACTTCGGCCTCGAGACGCGTCTCGCCAATCTGTTCTTCAACTGACCCGCCATTGGTAAGTGTTGAAAATGCTCGCTTGATGATATCCTGAAGCCATGGCGATCCATGTCGATCCGGAAGGCAGGGAGATTCGCGCGCTCGAGCGCGTCGCCGAATGGCGGCGCAAACGCGTGCTCGAGATCGGTTGTGGCAGCGGGCGGCTGACGCTGCGCCTGGCCGCGCTCGGCGCGTCTGTGCACGCGCTCGACCCCGATCCGAAAGCGGTGCGGTTGGCACGGCGCAATCTCCCCGCGCGCTACGCGGCACGCGTCCGTTATCGGGTGGGTGATGCAGCGCAGCTCAAGCTTCCGGACGCGTCCTTCGACATCGCACTCTTCTCCTGGTCGCTCTGATGAATACCGCCTGAGGGCATGGTTCATGCCCTTCGTGAAGCGCACCGGGTTATTGCGCCGGACGGCGTGGTCGTCGAGGCGCGCCCGGCCGCGATCCACCGCCGCGTCGCCGTGCAGAGTGGCAAGGTCCGCCGGCACGTGGGCGTCATGCGGGAAAATTTCCACCGCGAGCGCCATGCAGATCGCGCGGTGGCAAGCGCGGTTCGAGCCGGATGGTTTCGCGAGTGTGCCGTCCGCAGTTTCTCGTGCACGCGCACCATGGACACGCTCGAGGATTACTGTACCTGGCTCGGAGAATTCTACACAGTCACGGACTCACCGCCGCATGAGTGGCTGGTGGAGCGAATCGAGCGCGCACTCGAGAAAGCGCCGGAGGGGAGCCGGATCATCATCACGGCTCCGGTCACGGTGAGGTTGTTGAAGAAGATCTAGTATGGAGGTTTCCGCAACTTGAGCCGCAGCAACATCCCATCCGACACGCCACGCTGGCGTCGCCGGCCCACCGCCGCCAACGATTTCTGGAAGCGCCTCTCGGACGGCCTCGAAGTTCAGCAGCTATGGAATCAGTTCCGGACCGAAGCTCGCTCCAGCTACGATTTCTACAGCCAGGATGTCGATCTGTCCGAGCTCAAGAAGGGACGGGGAATCGGGTGGGGAATGCGCGTGGCAAAGGCGTGGTTCTGGTCGATCGTGATGAAGCTCTCGCCCTCGCGCCGCGTGGTGCTGGTGCTGGCGCTCCTGCTCGCCGCCATCGGTGATTTCAAATTCAGCATCCAGAGCACGCACATCGATCTCGATTTCCGGCCTTTGAGTTTCCTGTTGTTGCTGGTGTTGCTCGTCCTCGAGCTGTCGGATCGGGTCACGATGAAGCGCGATCTCCAGATCGCGCGCGATATTCAACGCTGGCTCTCCCCGGAAACACCGCCACTCGTGCCGGGTGTCGACGTCAGCTTCACCACGCGACCGGCCAATACCGTCTCGGGCGACTACTACGACGCGTTTCTCCTCGACGACGAAGGCAAGCGCTTGCTGTTGGTCGTGGCCGATGTGGCGGGGAAGGGTGTCCCGGCCGCCATCCTGATGGCGTCATTGCAGGGATGCCTGCACTCCTGCGCGCGCGACTTCGCCGAACCACTGCCGCTCGTCGAACGCTTGAACGAGTTCACGTGCGCGCGCAGTCTCGACGGCCAGCGCTTCACCACGGCGTTTCTGGCCGAGCTCGACGTGGACTCACGAGTGCTCCGCTACGTCAACGCCGGTCACGAGCTTCCGGTCCTGCGCCGTGCGGATGGACGCATCGAGCGGCTCGAGACAGGCGGCCTCCCACTCGGCGTCGTTCGCCACACGACCCATCAATCCGGCACGGTTACCATGGAGCCGGGCGATCTCTTGTTTGTCTTCTCTGACGGACTCATCGACGCGCAGAATGAAGACGGCGTTGAGTTCAGTGACGGAAGCGTCGTGGACGCAGTTCGGGTCATGAGTAGTCACAGTGCCGAGGGCGCGATTCGTTCCATGATCGAACGTGTGGACCTTTTCTCGGGAGAAACGCGCCGGGACGACGACATCACCTGCCTCGCTCTGCGTGTCGTCTGACCTGTTTTTCAACCGGAGCGCGAGCTTCGTCTGCGCGAACCGGTTCGCGACGAGGCTGCCCGGCCTCCACGGCGCTTGATCTTCTTGCCTACCTCGCGCGCCACGCGCGAAACGAGGTTCTGCCAGTCGATGTCGATGGTGATGCGGGCCACTCTGGGATCCGGCATCTCGGCGGTCACGCGGACACCATCGCTGATCATCTTGCGCAGGCCGTGCTTTCCGCCCTGCATGTCGTCGCGCCTCATAGTGCCGCTCATCGGTTCACGGTCACGCTGCATGGTGCTGCGCGATGCGGTGCTGCTGCTTCTGGTTTTGGTTGCCACAATAACTCCTTTACATTCCTCGAGCCGAACGGGTTGTCTTGTGCTCCTATATAAGGAATGTCCTGCTTCGCGGTTCGCAAGGGCCATGGGTAACATTACCGAGCCCCTTTCAATATAAGGAGAGAACGATGACGCGCCGAAAAGGACCCACGTTCGCGCACGGCAAGATCTGCTATCTCGAAATCCCCACCTCCGACGTGGCTCGTTCGGTTGCGTTCTACGAGAAGATTTTCGGCTGGAAGGCGCGCTCGCGCGGCGACGGCACA
>DATNGX010000238.1:0-6189 GCA_035605755.1 Candidatus Krumholzibacteriia bacterium | reverse complement strand
TTGAGCCCGCACAGCTCGCTCACGCGCAGGCCGGCCCCGTACGCGAGCTCCAGCATGGCGCGGTCCCGAAGGCCGAGCGGCGTTCCCGCTTCCGGAGCTTCCAACAGCGATTCCACCTGCGCCAGCGTCAGCACCTTCGGCATGCGCCGGCCCGTTTTGGGACGCACGAGCCGCTCCACCGCGTCGTTGCTATTCATGCCCTCGCGCTCGAGGAAGCGATGGAAATGGCGGATGGCGGAAAGCATGCGCGCGCGGGATGTCGCGGAGAGGCCACGCTTGGAGAGCCGGACCGCGTGGAGCTCGATGGCATCCGGCCCGATGCGGCTGGGGTCCGTGATCCCCTGCTCCTCGAGGGTATCCGCCAGGGCATGGAGGTCCCGGCCGTAGGCCTGGATGGTGTTGGGCAGGAGGCCCTTCTCGATTACCAGGTAGTGGAGGAAGGCATCCACGGCCCCATCCATGGTCGTTTTCATGGCGCTTGACGGCTCCCGGGGCGGTTTGGTACATTCGCCCGTCTGATTATTGCAGGAGGACTTTGGAATGCCACAACATAAATCATGTGAGAAGCGACTGAAGCAGGACGTGAAGCGCAACGCGCGCAACCGTGCTGCCATGAGCAGCCTGCGCCTTGCCTTGCGTAACTACCGCGCGCTCGAAGCCGGCAAGCGTCCGGCCGAGTTTGCCGCGTTCCAGTCGCTGCTCGACCGGGCCGTCACCAAGGGTATCATCTCGAAGAACCGGGCTGCCCGCCTGAAGTCGCGCCTCACGCCTGCCACCAACGCCGCTTAGGCGCTCGCTGGCAGAATTGGAAAAGCAAAACGCCGTCCATCGCGAGATGGGCGGCGTTCCTGTTTTCGGCGGACACACTTTTCTACGCAGCGTAGTAACGTGTCACCGCCGACACCACATCGCCCAGCGGCAACACGTCGGCTTTGTCTTCCAGACGATAGAAGATCTCGGCGTTTCCATCCTTGAGATTGCGCTCGCCGAGCGTGACGCGCACCGGCACACCGATCAATTCGGCGTCTTTGAACTTCGGTCCCGGCCGCAGGTCGCGGTCGTCCATGAGCACATCGAATCCCGCGGCGCCCAGCTCCGCGTAGATCTTCTCCGCCGCTTTCACCGTCGTGTCGTCGGAAATATTCACGAGTGTCAGCACCACATGGAACGGTGTGAGCGTCTTCGGCCAGCGAATGCCCTTCTCGTCGTGGTGCTGCTCGATGGTGGCCGCGACGGCGCGTGATACCCCGAAGCCGTAGCATCCCATGATGAACGGCTTCTCCTTGCCTTCCGTGTCGAGGAAGGTGGCTTTCATTGCGGCGCTGTACTTGGTGTCGAGTTTGAAAATATGACCGATCTCGACGCCGCGCTGCAGCTCGAGGTCGCCCTTGCCGCACTGCGGGCACACGTCGCCGGCCTTCGCGGTGGACAACGCCGCGCTGCGCGCCGGCTTGAAATCGCTGCCCATGCGCACGCCGCGCAGGTGCATGTCTTTCTGGTTCGCGCCCACGATCATGCCGTCGTATTTCTCGAGCAGCGCATCGGCAATGATCTCCGCCTTGCCTTCCAGCCCGACCGGACCGGAGAAACCAACCGGCCCGCCGGTGACCGACAGAATCTCTGCCTCGTCGAGAGGACGAAACTCGGTGGATCCGATCACCTTCGCAAAACGGATCTCGTTGAGCTCGCGGTCACCCGGGACAAGCGCCGCGATGATTCGGTCGCCGGAGCGGAACAGGAGCGTTTTGACAAGTCTCTGGGGTGAGACGCCGAGGAATGTGCTGACTTCTTCGACCGTGTGCTTTCCCGGCGTTGATACTGGTTTCGAGCCTGTCGGCTCGATGTCCAGCGAGCGCGGACCCTTGCTATCCGCGCGCTCATCGTTGGCGGCGTAGCCGCAGCTGGCGCAGCGGAACATGACGCTCTCGCCCTGGTCGGCCAGAACGATGAACTCGTGGTTGATGTCGCCGCCGATCGCACCCGACTCGGCCGCCACGCGCACGCCGGCCAGGCCGCAGCGCGCGATGATGTTCGAGTACGCGGTCGCCATGTCTTCGTAGGTTTCCTGCAGCGACTCGGGCGTGGCGTGGAAGCTGTACGCATCCTTCATGGTGAATTCGCGCGCGCGCATCACGCCGAAGCGCGGCCGGAACTCGTCGCGGAACTTGGTCTGGATCTGGTAGATGTTCTGCGGGAGCTGCTTGTAGCTCTTGAGCCCGTCGCGCGCGATGTCCGTCACCACTTCTTCGTGCGTCGGGCCCAGCGCAAAGAAGCGGCTGCGGCGGTCGTTCAACTTGAACAGGAGCTCGCCGAAATTCTTCAGACGTCCCGTCTCTTCGTACAGCTCACCCGGGTGCAGCACCGGCATCTGCACTTCCTGCGCACCGGTCTTGTTCATCTCGTCGCGCACGATCGCCGCCACCTTCTGCAGCACGCGCAGTCCGGCGGGCAAGAACGAATACACGCCCGAGGTGAGACTCTTGATGAGCCCTGCCCGCAGCATGAGTTGATGGCTCGGAATCTCCGCGTCGCGCGGGGTTTCCTTGTACGTCGGCAGATAGTACTTCGACCAGCGCATGAATCACTCCGTGTCGGTGAAAACTGAGACGGCGGCGGATGCCGCCCGGGATGAGGCTAATAGTTGTAGCCGATGAACAGCTCGAAAACCGTGCCGCTCTGTATCTTATCGAAATCAGTGGGCCAAGTAAAGTTGACGCGCAGCACCGGTGCAAAGCCGAGGTTGAGCTCGATGCCCGCGCCCAGCGTTCCCAGCCACTCGGTATCGAAGATGGAGAACGTGTTGCGCGTGGCCTTGCCGGCATCGGCGAAGAGCGCGCCGCGGAACATGGGAAACTCGATCGGTCCGAACGGGAGCCCGATGCGCAGCCCGTCGATCAGCGGGAAACGCAACTCGGCGTTGAACAGATGCGTCGTCCGGCCGAAGAACTCGTTGTAGGGGTAGCCGCGCAGCGTCCACGGACCGCCCAGGTAGAACAGCAGGTCGTCCCCGCCCCACGCATTGCGGTTCACATAACGCATGGCAAACGCCACCCGCGGTCCCAGCTTGATGTAGCGCCGGATATCGAACTGGAGCAGCGAGCTGTCGAAGCCGCGCCCCTGGAAATCCACCGTCGGGCCGCCGGTGACATAGAAGCGCCAGCCCAGGAGCGGTCCGCCGAACGTCCACAGCGTATTGTCGCGCACCGCGCTCAAGTACACCGATCCCGCAAAACTCTTGCGCTCGCGCAGCCCCGCTTCGGTCGCCGGATTGATCTTTTCGATCTCGCGCAGCACGGTCGATGCTTCGATGCGGTCGAACTTGGAGAGCGGATAACTGACCGCGAACGCACCACCCGTTCGCTTCTCGCGGTTGTTGAACGTGAGCCGGTCGGTGAAACTGGTCAGGTGAAAGCCGGAGATCGAGTAGTTGAGATGGTGGGAAAGGTTCGTGTACGACACCGCCGCGTTGTAATCGTCGAGAATCCTGTCGAACTCATCGGTGGTGGTGCCGAAGATGATGTTGATCTGGTGATTGCCCAGGATGTCCGTCAGCACCATCTGGCCGCCGTTGCCCACGTCTCCCGCGGACGGGTCGATGGCCACGCCCGCACCCACAAAGTCGATGCCGAACTTGGTGTTGTACGGCCGCTCCACGAACGAAGTCGAGTCGGAGCTGGCGCGGCTCCACGGTATGTTGAGCGTGTCGGGCGCAGCCGGTGCCCGCAGCGTGTGAACGCCCGGCTCGGGATTGCGCAGCGGGAACTGATACGTGTGAAACTCGCCGCGCTCGTAGACGCTGGCGAGGAAGTTCGCGCCATCGGGCAGAAAGGCCGGTGTGCTGCAACCCGTGGCGACGTTGGTCTGTCTCAGCACGCCGTCCGGCCGGTGCAGGTACACATCGGGCGTGCCATCGCGGTCCGAAATGAACAGGAACGACTTCCCGTCCGGCGACCACTCGGGTCCGCTGTCCGCGAACGGCCCGCCTTCCACCGGGATGATTTCGCGCGTGGGAATCACCATCTCGTAGATGTGCGTCCGGTTCATATCCTCACCGCCGCCGCGGTCCGAGGTGAACAACACCACCTCGTCGTGCGGATGGTAGTCGGGGTCTTCCTCGCTGAAGCCGTCCTCGGTGAGCCGCTCCAGCTTTCCGTCCTTGAGATGCACGAGATAGAGATCCATGCGCCCGCGCGCTTCGATGGCGCTGAACACGATGCGCTGTCCGTCCCCGGACAACGTCGGTGACTGCAGCATGGTGAGCCCGTCGAAGCGGAACGACTTGATCTCCTTGTTGCGCTTGCGGCTCCACAGGAAAAGGCGGTCGCGGGCGTTGTTCTTCGCCACAAAGAGCAGCGTGTCGCCGTGCGCTTCGATCTTGCTGCGAAACGCCGGGATCGATTCCATCCGACCGGATCGTCCGCCCTTGGCCAGAACGTCGGGGTGCCAGTCACCGTTGTCCATGACCGGCCCCGAGCACACCACCACACGCCCGTCGCGCGCCGACAAGGCACAGATGTCGACGCCGCCGTCGTGCGCAATCGTGGCCACGGCATGGTTGTAGAACGACCCGTCGGGTGTCAGTTGCTTTCCGAGATCACTGGCGAAGCGGTGATCGAGCACCGTCGGGTAGTAGCGCCGGCGCACATACTTCTGGAACTCGTCGTCGAGCTCGAACATGTCGATGCCGATCGTGTTCCGCATCACCGACGAGAAGTCCGGCGCCGTCCACCAGTTCTCGAGCATCCGAACCACCGCATCCTTGCCGTAGTTCGTCCCTATATAATTGAGGAGCGCCTCGCCGTGCTTGTACATCATGTACGAGCCCTCGATGCGCCAGATTTCGTCGAGGTGGTAGAGATGGTTGGAGAGCAGCGCGTCGCGCACGAACATCTCACCCTGCGGCGTTTGCGGCGAATCCGCCATGTACTCCGCCATGCCTTCCGTGAACCACAGCGGCGGTTGCCCGTATGTGAACTTGCCGCGGTCGTCCATCACGCGGTGAATCTTCTCCAGCATGAACGCGTGCACCATCTCGTGGCGCGCGACATGGCGCAGACTCGCGTACGAGCCGTTGGCCGGCACCGCGATGCGCCCTTTCATCAGGTCGGTGAACCCTCCCGTGTACTCGGAGATGAGCGAGGGCAGGATGTTCGTCTGCTGGAAGTCGTAGTGTGTGGCGTAGAAGACGAACGGCAGCCGGTGCGAGAACTCGAGACGGAAGGTGGCGCTGAATTCCTGGAACGTCTCCTCCACCATGGGAGCGAGATACATGATCAGCGTCGAATCGGGCGCGTAATGGTAGATGTCGACGTGCTCGGTCTGCAGCACGCGCCAATCGCGCCCCTTGTAGATGACCTTGTTCTTGCCGAACGGATATTGCGCGTGCGCCGCGGTGGCCGCGCCGCCGAGTAGAGCCACGAAGAGGATGAAACGGACGAAACGCGGCATCAAGGCACGTCGACAGTACCCCGGAAGCTTACACGCACCGGTCCTTCCATGCGCACCTTGCCGGCTCCCGAGGGGTTGGGCTCGAACGAAATGACGAGCACGTCGCCGCTGTGCTGGACCACCCGCACGGGGCTCTTGACGCGACCGTCGTGCGCGAAGATGACCGCGGACGCAACCGATCCGGTTCCGCACGCGAAGGTCTCCGCTTCGACGCCCTTCTCGTAGGTTCTGAGGTGCATGCGTCCGTCCGGTGCGAGCGATGCAAAATTGACATTGGCTCCCTCCGGCGCAAAGGCGGGGTCGTGCCGGAGTGCCCGCCCGATCCGCGCGACCTCATCCGCAGTGAGCGAGGTAACGTCGTCCATGGGAACCACGGCGTGGCGGGTGCCAACCACCATAAAATGCAGGGTGGAGCCGTCCGGCGCAACGTCCGATGCGATGTTACGGCGCATGTTCCGGGCATCCATCATCGACATGGATACGTCATCGCCCTCCACGCGCGCATCGATCGCTCCCGATCCGGTCATGAAGTGGAGCATCGCGCCCCTGGCACTGGGGGCGCCAAGCCCCAGGGTGGCGGCAAAGTGCGCCGAACAGCGGGCGCCGTTGCCGCACATGACCTCCTCGCCGCCGTCGGCATTGTAGTAGTGCATGAAGAAGTCGTTCCCCGGCGAGGGCTCAACCAGGATCAATCCGTCGGCTCCCACCCCGCGGCGGCGGTCGCACAGCTCTCTCACCACG
>DATNGX010000237.1:0-2507 GCA_035605755.1 Candidatus Krumholzibacteriia bacterium | reverse complement strand
CCGACACACTCACCAATCGCTACGTCCAGATGCTTCTGCTCGATGGTGTCGATGACGATCCCTTCGGCTGGCAAAGTCCGAGCACTCCTTTCTATGTGGTGACGCGGCAGTTTCGAGCCGCGGTGAGGGCGCTCAATGATGCGCTCGTCGATTACGCTTCCCTGCTCGATGATTTGTCCCGCGCCGGGATCGTGACCAGAGACGAGCTCGACCGCCGCGTGACCGATATCAATAACGGCGCGCGCACCGCCGCTACGTTGATGAAGCCCGAACCGCCACCGGCGTCCGTTGCCATCGTTTCCATCATGGCCGCGCGCTTTCTCGAGGAGCTCGTGGATGACAAACGACACGAGCTTCTCATCAAGGCCGTCCGCGCCAACGGACCGGGGCTGCGCGAGATCTGCTCACTCCTTGACAACGCCATGACACTCACCGCCCAGGGAGTGCGCGCCGAGTACGACCAGCGCAGTTTTGCGCTCGCGGATCAGCTCACCCACACACGCACCGGCTCCGGCCACCGTCGCGACCTCATCAACGACCTCATGAAGCTCAACGATCTCTACACCCAACACCTCGAAGCCCTGCGCGCGCTCCACAATGTGTACGCACGCCTCCCTGCCGCGCACGACGAGCTATCGCGCACCGGCAACCAATCCAGCATCGAGGAGCTGCAGCGATTCTATGAAGACGCCCGTCGCGTCAGTACCGGGCAAAGTGGAGAGGAGTAGTCATGGCCAGCCATCCAGGTGCCAGGCGTGAGCTCATCGACGAGCTCATGAAGACCCGCCGCGAAGCGCACCGGCTATTCATCAGCCTGAGATTTCAAGGAAGAGACAAGGAAGCGGATCAGGCAGAAGCAACGGTGAGCGAGCTCACCGGGCACCTCGAAAGACTTTTCACCGATGAAATGCAGTCATGGGAAGGACGAGCGGCCGCGATGGTCGCAGAGCTGCAGCAACTCAACCATTACCTCGCGAGAGATATCGCCCGTATTCGGCGACGCGCTGCACGCACCGAAGACATTGCCGCAGCACTGGGACGACTGGGCGAAGCGCTCGAGCTCCTGGTGACATGGGGCTTATGAGGAAGCGACTAGGACCGTAACCGTTCCGAGTGGTATCGTGGCGACTTCACCGGAGGTCGGACGCATGAGAAGGTTGTCATTGCGCTGGGTTGTTCCGCTCGTTATCGGTCTCCTCTTCATTCCAACATTCGTCGCGGCGCAGACCGACAGCCTTGAGACCACTCCCGAGACGCATGAACACCGCGGGTTCATGCTGCGTGTCACCGCCGGGCCCTCTTACGGAGGGGCCTTCGACAGCAACTATTCCGGTCCCGGCATGGACGGGTCGCTCGCCGTCGGCGGGTTCTTTTCCCGGCACTTTGCGATTCATCTGAGCGTGCTCGGGTCAGCGCTATTCGCCCACGCTGACGAAGCGCACCTCATCGATCAAGACCCTGATCAGAATGTCTACACACTCAGCGGCGGAGTGGGAGTGACGTACTACCGCAGTAGCGGTGTGTACGGCTCTTTTTCATACACGGCCGGCGCACAGAAGCTCAGCAAGGAGGAGTCCTGGGACGGTGACGCCACCTTCGCCGAGCTCCTGCTGGGAAAGGAATGGGGGCAAGGCGGGCTCGGCTACGGAGTCGCCCTGGGATTCATCGGCGGGATCGGAGCGGCAGAAAACTCCGACGCGCAATTCAGCGGCGGTGCGTCCATCCGCTTCAGCATGACGCTTCGCTAGTCCGCGCGAGCGGTCCGCCCCACGCGCCGCATCACAGCGTGCATTTATGGTCGCCGATGAAGTGGGCCACCGTCTGCGTGAAATCCGCCAGCGTGATCACACAGAACGGGAGCGAGAAATCCGCGCACGCCTGGTATGGCGCGTTGGGATTCGTGGACGTCGGGTAATAACCTGTTGCTTGA
This sequence comes from Candidatus Krumholzibacteriia bacterium, assembly GCA_035605755.1. Lineage (GTDB taxonomy): Bacteria > Krumholzibacteriota > Krumholzibacteriia > WVZY01 > JAKEHA01 > JAKEHA01. Next base: position 577 of record DATNGX010000237.1, on the reverse strand, counting down.
CGGCTGTCGCCCTCGAGGAAGAATATCTGCACCACAATGGTCACCATTGGTCCACCCAAGAAGCCAGGCGGCGGCAAGTACGCCAAACGCGAAGACGATCTGTCGGACTATGTGCACCGGCAGCTCATCGGCTACATCGGCCTGTCGCTGCCGTTCGTGTTGTATCTGCTCGCCGCGCTGAGGAATGATCCCGACCAGGCGACGCGCTGGGGGCTCCTCGATTCCATCAGCGCCTACTACTACACCGGTGCTGTGGCGGCCTTCGTCGGGCTCCTCGTGGCGCTCTCGTTGTTTCTGTTCAGCTACCAGGGGTATGGAAACGAGAACCATCGATGGGACCGGCTGATCGCCGGAACCGCCGGGTTCGCCGCGCTCGGCGTCGCCTTCTTCCCCACCACCGCTCCCACCAGTCCCATTCCTCCCACCTGGATCGCGCGGACCGTGTGGCTCCACTATGCGTCGGCCGTTGTGCTTTTCCTCTCGTTCGCCGTGTTTTGCCTGTGGCTGTTTCGAATGAAAAAAGCCGACGAAGTCATCACCCCGGAAAAGCGTGTGCGCAACCAAATATATGTCTCGT
>DATNGX010000236.1:0-2511 GCA_035605755.1 Candidatus Krumholzibacteriia bacterium | reverse complement strand
TCCACGTAGTCCACGTAGAAGCTCGCCTTGCGCTGGAAGTCACGTGCTTTGGCGAGCTGCTCATCGGTCGCCCCGGCTTTGATGGACGCGTTAATTTCGTCGATCAAGTCCACCAACGCCGTCAGCGCCAACTTCTCGAGGTGCTCGGTCTTGTTTTGAATGCGCTCCGCGCGCGCGACGAGCTCCTTCTCTTCCACCCGGTGACAGGTCTGGCACGCTGCCGCCACATTGAGCAGCGGTGAGCGCACGTGGTGGTCGCTGATCTTCTGGGCGCCGACGCGCACGTACGGCATGTGGCAGTCGGCGCACGCCACGCCGGCGCGCGCGTGCGTGCCCTGGTTCCACAGGTCGAACTCGGGGTGCTGGGCCTTGAGCATGGGGGCGCCCGTCTCGGCGTGCTTCCAATCCTTGAAGCCAATGCTGTCGTAGAAGGCGAGCGCCGCGTCCACCGTGAGTCCCTTGAACCACGGATACACGAGCCGCTTCTCCGGCCCCTGGAATGAATACTCGACGTGGCATTGGCCGCAGACGTATGAGCGCATCTCCTGGCGCGTCGCATCCTTGTTCACGTCGAAGTTGGCAACGCCGAGTGACGCCTTGTAATTGCGAATCCCCTCGATGAAGGCCGGGCGCGTGATACGAAGCTGCATGGTCTGCGAATCGTGACAGTCGATGCACGACACCGGGTGGCTCACCAGCTTCACCGCTTCCGCGTACGGCATATGGTTCAGTTTCTCAAACCCCGCGAACAGGTCGCCATTGCCGGCCTTCTTGTACGGCACGTACACCGAGGCATGACAGTGTAAACACGTTCCCGGCTGCGGCACGGCCTGGCGGCCGGTGAACATCTGGTCCTGCAGCATGTACGCGTGACCACGCTCTTCGCGGAAATCGAGTGCGAACGAATACCCCGCCCACATGCGCTTGAGGTTGGGATTGATCTCGATCTTGCTCTGCGTGACGACGGCGCGCGGGTCCTTTGCGTCGGGAACGCGCGGAATGGCTTCGCTGCCACCGTAACGCGTGCGCACCATGTCGACGGTCTTCTTGTACGCGTCGTACTGCTGCGGAAAGTTCTTGCCCCAGATTTCGGGATCTTCGGTGTCATCGGTCAGCTCGACCACGCGGAAGAACGGATTGGCCGCTTCCTGTTTGTGGCCGCGGATGTTCATCAGGAGCGCGACCAGACCGAAGGCCACAATGAAGGCCCCGACGGCCACCAGGCCCAGGGAGAGCGGCGAGCGGCCGCGACGAGTGGTTTTATCCTGTGAGCTCATGACAGTCTCCTTGCCGCTAGGTCGAGTGACCGACGTTGCTGTGGCATCGGATGCACGATAGCGGTTCCTTCTGGCTATGATCGATCTGGTTCACGATGTCCTGGTGGCAGTACCGGCACGCCCTTTCCGTCACGCGGCGGTTGTGTTCGGTGATCTGAATCGGCTCGTGAAACTTCCCGGTCGTGAACTTGAGCGAGTGATTGAAACCGTTGCGTGCTTTGACGAAGAGCTTCTCGACCGGAGCGTGATGCGGAGCATGGCAGTCGTTGCACACCGCGACCGCCTTGTGTGACGACTTCGCCCACGCGTCGAACTCCTTGTTCATGATGTGGCAGTTCACGCACTCGGCCGGATCGTTGAAGATGTAGGAATAGCCGCGTGCGTAGATGAACGTGTAGCCGCCGATACCGCCGATGAGACCAATCAGAAGCGCGACAATGATGCGCACGTTCAACCTTTCGTCAGGGAAAGGAATCCACGCGCATTGTAGAACGCGATGCACGTCTGTGCAACGCGCGATGGGCACTCTAGTGTGCGCTTGTAAAAGAAGTGTTTACTGCCGCAGCGGCAGTAGTCACTCTTTTCACAAACTACACTGAACGTCCGCCTTGGACGATACAGTGCGCCGCTGGCTAAAAGACTTGCGCGACTACGCCCGCTTCGGACGATACACGTGCGTGCTCTGGCCGTAAAAAACTTCGGCTGCTTCCATGATGGTTTCGCTGAGCGTGGGATGTGGATGGATGGTGAGCTTCACGTCGGAGGCGAGCGCTCCCATTTCGATGGCGAGTGCGCCTTCGGAGATGAGATCACCCGCGTTGGTTCCGGCAATACCGACACCGAGCACACGCTCGGTCTTGGGATCGATCATGAGCTTGGTGAGACCGTCGGTGCGCTCGATCGACATGGCGCGGCCGGAAGCGCCCCATGGAAACTTCGCGATTGCCACGTCGATGTTCTTCTCTTTGGCCTGCGTCTCGGTGAGCCCGCACCACGCGATTTCGGGATCGGTGAAGATGACGGCCGGAATGGCGTTGGGCTCGAACGCCACCTTGTGCCCCGCGATCACCTCGGCCGCGGTGCGGCCCTCGTGTGACGCCTTGTGCGCCAGCATGGGATCGCCGGTGACATCACCGATCGCGAAGATCGACGGCTCCGCGGTGCGACGCTGGGCGTCGACTTCAATAAAACCGCGCTGGTTTACTTTCACTTTTGTATTTTCGAGACCAAAACC
>DATNGX010000235.1:0-2377 GCA_035605755.1 Candidatus Krumholzibacteriia bacterium | reverse complement strand
CAAACAACCGATGCGGGATGCATAGGAGAGCGCTTTCTGCTGCGCGCGACCCGACGCATCCACCGCCACCGCGATCATGCCCGGCACACCGCGGCCTTCCACGTATTCGCTGCGCACGAAATGTCCCTGCGCCTTGGGCGCCACCAGCACGACATCATGCCCCGCCGGAATCTTGATCCCGTCGAACGCAACCGCGAAGCCGTGGGCAAAGAACAACGATGCGCCCGGACGCAACGCCGGCGCTATTTCGCGCGCAAAGATTTCGCTCTGGATTTCATCTGGAAGCAGAACTGCGACAATGTCGGCCGCCGCTGTCGCGGCGGTGACATCCATTATGTCGAACTTGTCTTCACGCGCCAGGAGCGCGGAAGGCCCGCCTGCGCGCGCACCCACCACGACTCGGGTACCCGAGTCGCGCAAATTGAGCGCGTGCGCATGGCCCTGGTTGCCGTAGCCCAGCACCGCGACGGTGGCATTCTCGAGATAATCGTCGGCCAGGTCCGCCGCAGTGAAAACCTTCATGCCACGGAGTTTACACGAATTGAAATGCCGGTGATAGACCCGCCGGTAAGCGGCGCGCCACTATTTGAGTAGCACCATTCTTCGCGAATCGCTGAACTTGCCGGCTGTGAGCCGATAGAAGTAAACACCCGAAGTCACCGTGGCGCCGCGATCATCGCGGCCATCCCAATTGACTTGGTATGAACCGGGGTTTCGCGTCGCGTCTAAGAGCCGGCGCACGAGGCGCCCATCCGCGCTGTAGATGTCGAGCTGAGCGCGCTCTCGCGCGGCCAACGAGAAGTGAATGGTAGTGCCGGGGTTGAAGGGGTTGGGTGAGTTTTGCTCCAGCGACGTCGTGGCGCGTGGCACGGTTACGGTTTGCACGAGCGAGAGAAATTCGCCATCCCGGTCGATAACTCCGATCTGATAGCGATACGTTTCCCCGGGCATGACTGCTGCATCGACGTACGTAAATTGCGGGCTACCGGCGGCAGCCTCCGTCAAACGCAACATGGAGGCGTTCCGGGCTCCGCGATAAATGTTGATATGCTCAACGGCAAAGTCGGACTGAAACGTAGCTTCGAGACGAATCGACGTGCCCACTGCGCGGGCCTCGAACGACGAGATTGCCACCGCGACTGTCGATCCCCAACTGCCGTCGGCGACGTTGAACCGTTGCAGAAATACTTGATTGGGGCCGTTGCTCATATGCACCCACGCGCAGAACACGTGATCACCATCGAGAACAAGTGAAGTCTGAGCAACGGGGATATCGCTGATGAGAACGCCGTCGTTCCCCCACGGTTTTTGCGCATCCTGGTCCAGACGCTGCAAGCGCATAAGTCCGCAGCACGCGGCCTGTCCGTAGAGTTCAATCACACCACCGGTGCCATCACCACTTGCCCGGTAAATGGATTGATCCCCTGCGCCGCCGGCGACCATCACGCCATCGGTCGCCCACATCGGGTTTCCGTTTGCATCCAGGCGCTGGGCATAAACGTCCGGAGTCCCACTTCGACTGTCGTTCCACGTAATCAGACTGCCGTCGGCACCGTCGGCCAGAATCACCGGATACCGTTTTGCGCCGGCGGCCTCGCACACAGGGACATCGCCCCACACAAGATCACCGTTAGAAGACAACCGTCCCGCACGCAGCGTGGATGTGCGATTCGTCATCAAGATGCCGTCGGTGGCGCCGGTGACCATCGACCAATCAGGATCGGTGTTCCCGGGTTCCAGCAGCGACTTGCCGTCCGACGCCCATTCTTGCTGCCCGTCCAGCGTCAAGCGCTGGCCGTAGATATCGGTGATGGTAACCTTGTGGAAAGGAGGGCCATCGTCGTAGTACGAACGGCGCTCGTCACCCCAGACGACAAACACTTTGCCACCACCATCGAGCACAACTTGCGGACGGAACTGGCCCCACGTTCCCCCACCGTTGATGCGCATACCATTTGACCCCCACAACAGTTGCCCGTTGCTATCAACCCGTTGCGCGTACGCGTCATAGTGGCTGTCCGTCCACGCGAACAGGGCTCCGCCCGCACCGTCTGAAATCATGTGGCTTACGAGCCAAGGATAGTCGAGGCCCGTTGCAACGAGGCGGGTCCACAGGACCTGACCGCTTCCGTCGAGGCGCGCGGCACCGATGCCGTAGTCGGCTCCAACTGGGCTCTCGCTCCACCCCACGATCGCACCGCCCGCACCGTCGGTCACGATAAACATAGCGGTCTGATAACCCGTGCAGACGCACACAGGCATGCTCGCGCCCCAAACCAGATTGCCATCCTGATCGACTCGTTGTGCGTAGATGTCATTGTCGATGTCCCACGCCACAATGACTCCGCCGCTTCCATCCGGCGTCAGCAAAGGACGG
>DATNGX010000234.1:0-10855 GCA_035605755.1 Candidatus Krumholzibacteriia bacterium | reverse complement strand
CTGGCCTGGACGACGACGCCGTGGACGCTCACGTGCAACGCCGCGCTGGCGGTGAACGCCAGAGAAACCTACGCGCGCGTCAAGAATCAGGACGAGGTCCTGATCCTGGCCCAGGCGCTGCTCGGCACTCTGGACGGCGAATACGACGTGCTGGATACGTTCGCCGGCTCCACGCTGGTGGAGTCGCACTACGAGCCGCTGTTCGACTTCTATAAGGAGAAGGAAGCGGAAGGTGCTTTCCGCGTGGTGGCGGGAGACTTCGTGAGCCTCGAGGACGGCACCGGTATCGTGCACGTCGCACCCGCGTTCGGAGCCGATGACTACCGCATGCACCGCGAGTTCGGTGTTCCGCTCATCCAGGGCGTCAAGACCGACGGAACCTTCGAGGCCGAGATCACGCCGTGGGCGGGGAAGTTCATCAAGGACGCCGATCCCTCCATCATCAAGTGGATGAAGGACCGCAAGCAGCTCTACAAGAGCGGCACCATCAAGCACTCTTATCCGTTCTGCTGGCGCTGCTCGACGCCTCTCATGTATTACGCGCGGCCGGCCTGGTACATCCGCACCACGTCATACAAGGACCGCATGATCGAGGCCAACAACGCGATCAACTGGATCCCGAAGGAAGTGGGGGAGTACCGCTTCGGCAACTGGCTCGAGAACAATGTCGACTGGTCGCTCTCGCGCGAGCGCTACTGGGGAACGCCGCTCAACCTGTGGGTGTGCGCCGGGTGCGGGCATACCGACGCGGTGGGAAGCGTGATCGAGCTGCACGAGCGCGCCGTCAACTTCCCGCACGACGAGCCGCTCGACCTGCACCGTCCCATGGTGGACTCGATCGAGCTGCGCTGCACGTGCGGCAAGACCATGCAGCGCGTCAAGGATGTCATCGACGTGTGGTTCGATTCGGGCGCGATGCCGTTCGCGCAGTACCACTACCCGTGGAACGAAGACGGGATGTTCGAGACGCAGTTCCCGGCCGATTACATCTGCGAAGGCATCGATCAGTCGCGCGGATGGTTCTATTCGCTCCTCGCCATCTCGGTGTTCATCAAGGGTGTCAGCCCGTACAAGAACGTGCTCGCCACCGAGCTCATTCTCGACAAGCACGGACAGAAGATGTCGAAGAGCAAGGGCAACGCGGTGGAACCGTGGGACGTGCTGAACGAGGACGGCGCCGATGCGTTGCGCTGGTACCTGGTCACCACCAGCCCGCCTACCAGCCCGACGCGCTTCGATCGCGACGGCGTCAAGGATACCGCGCGCAAGATGCTGGAGAACCTGCGCAACGTGTACGCGTTCTACGCGCTGTACGCGGGTGTCGACGAATACACGCTCTCGGCCGACCGGGGTGCGCCCACGCTGCTCGACCGCTGGATTCTCTCGCGCTACCACACCACCGTGAAGCGCTCGCGCGAATGGATGGACGCGTACGACGTGACGCGCACCGCGCGCGCCATCGAACGCTTCGTCCTCGACGAACTGTCCAACTGGTACGTGCGCCGCTCGCGCCGCCGCTTCTGGAAGGGCGAGATGGGCCCCGACAAGACCGCCGCCTACCACACGCTGCACACCGTGCTCGACGGCGTGGTGCGATTGATGGCACCGGTGGCGCCGTTCTTGTCCGATGAAATACATCTCGCGCTGCGCGGCTTGACGGCCGAAAACGCGCTCGGCGCCAGCGTTCACCTCGAGAAATATCCGGAGCCCGACGCGAGCGCCATCGACGCCGATCTGGAAGCGCGCATGGATGTGGCGCTGAGCGTGGTGTCGCTCGGGCGCACCATTCGCAACGACACCGCCGTCAAAGTACGTCAGCCGCTTTCGGAGGCGCTTGTGTATTCGACCGATCGCGCGGCACTCGATGCATTCCTCGACAACCGCGAGATCGTGGCGCTCGTCACCGACGAGCTCAACGTGCGCGCGCTCCGCGCCGTCGACGACGTGTCGGGCTATGTGAGCATCACCGCCACACCCAGCTTCCCGGTGCTGGGAAAGAAATACGGAAAGCGCGTGCCGCGTATCGCCGAAGCCATCAAGGCCCTCGACACCGCCGCACTCTCCGCGTTCATGGTGAACGGGGCGGCGAGCGTGAATGTGGATGGAGAGACGGTCGAGCTGGGGCGCGACGACCTGAGCGCGCGGGTGGCCCCCACCGAGGGCTACGGCGCCAGCGAAGAACGTGGCCTCACCGTCATCCTGAATCTGGCCATCAGCGAAGAGCTGCGCCTGGAAGGCATGGCGCGCGAGGTCGTCAACCGTCTGCAGAATCTGCGCAAGAGCGCGGGGCTCGATGTGACGGATCGCATCCGCGTGCGCTACCAGGGCGCCGAGCGTGTGTTCGCCGCGCAGGGAACACTTATCGCGGCCGAAACGCTGGCGGAAGAAGTGAGTACGGGCACATCGGAGTGGAAGGACACGGTCGCTTTCGATCTGGACGGCGAGTCGGTGTCGTTGTGGATTACGAAATCTCGTTGACAGGGTTGGGAGCCAGCACTATCTTTCCTTCGCTCTGGCGGCGCGTTTTTGCGCCGTAAATTAAAAAGCGACAAGGGGTTACAGGCAAATGACGAAGCGGGATCTACAGCGTTTCAAGAAGCTCATCGAAGAAGAGCGCGAGCGCGTTCTGCAGCGCCTCGGCATGATCGAGGAGGAGATCCAGGGGATCAACTCGCGCGACACCGGCAACCAGAGCTATTCGAATCACATGGCCGACATCGGCAGCGACGCCATGGAGCAGGAACAGGCGTTTCTTCACGCCAGCCAGGGCACGGATTACCTGATCGCCCTCGAAGAAGCGCTGCGTCGCGTCGACAAGGGGACGTACGGAGTGTGTGAAGAGTGCGAGGAGAAGATTCCGCCCAGGCGCCTGGAGGCATTCCTGGCCGCGCGCACTTGCGTGAAGTGCCAGTCGCGCCTCGAACGCATCCAGAGGGCATAGCGTGGGGCTCTTTCTCCCCGCCCTTGTCGTCGTCGTCCTCGACCAGATCACCAAGCATCTGTTCTGGAAGAACGCGCAGAACTACGAAATCATTCCCGGCTACTTCAACATCACGCTGGTGAAGAACGCGGGCGCTGCCTTCGGCATGTTCCAGGGCGCGCGCGTGTTCTTCGTGACGGCCAGTTTTCTGGCCGTTGGGCTCATCATCTATCTGGGCCTGCGCCTGCCGCGCACGCAGCGGACGCGTCGCATTCTGCTCGGGCTCATCCTCGGCGGTGCGATCGGGAACCTCATCGATCGCGTTGCATCCGGCGAAGTGATCGACTTTGTCCAGATGGGAGTGGCGGGACACTACTGGCCCGTGTTCAACGTGGCCGATGCCGGCGTGACCATCGGCGCCACGCTCCTCATTCTGTACGCGCTGCGCTCGCAGCGTCCCCTGGTGTCGGTGCCGACCGAAGAGCTTCCGCCCACCACCGCCGACGATTCTCTGCGGCGCTGATTGCTCATGAACAAACCGCGCGTCTCCATTCGCGTGGGTGATGATGACGCGGGGCAGCGACTCGACCGCTTCCTCGCCGCCACGCTCGAGGGTTTCTCCCGCACCCAGGTGCAGAACCTGAACGCAACCGGCGCCGTTCTCGTGGACGGCCGCGTACGGCCTGACAGCTTTTCACTCTCCACCGGCGAAACCATCGAAGTCGAAGTGAGCGCGGCCGCAGTCAATGCATCCGACCGCGCGCCGGTGCCGCAGAACATCGATGTGCCCGTGGTCTACGAAGACGATTCACTCGTGGTTGTGAACAAGGCGGCGGGGATGGTGGTGCATCCCGCGCACGGGAACTGGGACGGCACGCTCGTCAACGCGCTGCTCGGGCGCGGCACGCCGCTGTCCAGGCTGGGCTCGACCGACCGGCCGGGAGTCGTGCACCGTCTCGACAAGGACACGTCGGGAATCATGGTGCTGGCGAAGACGGACGCCGCATACCGATCACTGGCTGCACAGTTCAAGGAGAAGGAAACCGAGAAGACGTACCACGCGCTCGTCCACGGTCACTTGCGTGCGCGCACGTTCAGCATCGAAGAATCCATCGCGCGCCATCCCGTCCACCGGCAACGCATGGCGGTTTCCGGTACGGGCGGACGCCCGGCGCGCACGGATGTGTTCGTGGTAGACACCTTTTCCCATTTCGACTATATTCGCGTTTTGACCCACACGGGGCGAACACATCAGATACGCGTTCACATGGCCCATGTCGGCAATCCGCTCGTAGGTGATCAGCTGTACGGTGGCCGTCGATCGCGGACTGCAGGGACACAGGCGCGAACCAAAACAACGTTCGAGCGATTGATGAAAATCCTGCCCCGGCATGCGCTGCACGCGACACGATTGTCGTTCACCCATCCCGAACTCGACACGCGTATGACATTCACGGCCGCTTTGCCCGAAGACATGCGGGCCGCGATGGAGCTGCTTCATCGCGATCAACGCTCGCAAGAAACGACTGCATGAAAATCACGCAGCGCGAGAAGCAGGGCGCGGTGATACTGGACCTGAACGGCAAATTGACCGGCGGTCCCGATGCGGATGTGTTCCGCAAGCTCTTCGAAGGACTGATCGAGCAGGGCAAGAAACAGATCGTGGTGAATCTGGAGAAGGTGTCGTGGATCAATTCGACGGGTCTCGGCATTCTCATCCACAATTACAGCTCCGTGCGCAGCGCGGGCGGCGACCTCGTGGTGATGGGAGCATCCGAGCGCATCGAAAGCATCCTGTACGTCACCAAGCTCAACCTGCTCTTCAAGTCGTTCGAGAATGAAGAAGACGCGGTCAAGAGCTTCGGCCAGGTGAGTCACTGATCCTCTTCACAAGGGTTGTCGGATGGTAAAAACGAACCAAGTCGAGCAGATGACTGTTACGATTCCCAGCGATCTCAAGTACCTGGGAGCTGTCGACGCCGCCGTGCAGGATCTGGCCCGCGAGCTTTTGTTCTCGCAGGATGCCATCAATGATCTGGGCACCGCGCTGATCGAGGCGTGCAGCAACGCCATCGAGCACGGCAACAAGTTTTCTCCCGACAAGCGCGTGACGGTGTCGCTTCGTTTTCACGAAGGCCGGCTCACGGCCGCGGTGAAGGATGAAGGCCGCGGTTTCGATTTTGAGAAGGCGATGAGCGAGGAGCCCGACCCGGATCCGACCAGCGAACGCGGACGCGGCATTCTCATCATGCGCGCTTTCACCGACGGCCTGAACTTCAGCTACGACGGCGGGCTCATCTGCGAGCTCACCAAACTTCGTGACGGTTCCGCTTCGGCGGAGTAGTTTCTCGCCATCTCCCTTGCGCCCCACGCGCTCCGGAACCGCGCCCCGCGGGCGCGCGTACAAAGCGGGAGGCCTCGCATCCCGGTGACGCATCGCACGTGCGGAGTTATTCCCTGATGAGCGGCACCCACACTCTCATTCTTCCCGTCCTCTATCTCGTCTGCGGAATCATCATTTTTCTGCTCGGGCTGACGCTCCTGCGCCTCGGCCGCACCAGCGCACCGACCCGCGCGGCCGCACTCATGCTTTTTTTCGCCGGGTTGGGACCGCTCTTGAGCGCATCCGGCATGATCATGCAACACACGTTGCGCGAAGGCTCGGTGCTGTTCACGAGCATGCTGGAGAACTTCGAATACCTGTGGGAATTCTACTTTCCATCTCTGCTGCTGTTCGCGCTCACATTCCCGCGCGAGCATCGCGCGCTGCAGCGCTTCCCGGCCATCGGTCTTCTGCTTTTCCTTCCTTATATCCTGCACCTCGCGGCGTTCATGTTCGGCGACGCCATGCTCGAGCAGCTGACCCGGCTCCCGCGCGCTTTGGCCGGCGCCACCAACCGGACGCACGGCAGCGACATTGCCATTTCAGGTTTTGATGCGGTGGTGGGCGCGATGGTGCGCCTGCTCGAAAGTGTGCACCGCGCGCTGTTCGCGCTTGTGAACGTGGTGTACTCGGTGATCGCGCTCGATCTGTTGTGGCGCAGTCAACAGGGACTTCCCAATCGCCGTCTCATTCGCCAGCTGCGAACGGTCGGCATCGGCGTCGCCGCGAGTCTCGCCTGTTACACGCTGGCCAAGACTTCTTTGATGATGGGGACGCGGCTGCTTCCGGTTTCGCGCAGCCAGGCTGTGCTCAGCCTGTCGCTGGTGGCAAGCGGCGGAACGATTGCGTACGCGGTCATCCGACAACAGTTCCTCGGCGTGCGCCATCTCGTGCAGCGCGCGCTGCTGTATCTGTTCCTCGCGGTGGTATTGGGCGCGATCTACATTCTCGCGGTGCGGCCGGTGACGCTGTTCTTCGCGCAATACAGCACGGTGGGGCAGAACGCATTCGAAGCGGGATTCGTGGTGCTCGTCGTTCTGGCATTCCAACCCGTGATCGAGCGCGCGGAATTGCTGCTGGAAGGTGCGCTGGTGCGCAGCCGCGGCAGCATGGCGCGACGCTTCAAGCTGCTCGGCGACGCGGTGGCGGCCGCCGGCACGCTCGAGTCTCTGGACGAGTCGGTGGCGAAAGGTGTGCGCGATGCCACCGACGCCACCGACGTGCGCATGACCATGCTCGACGCCACCGATCCTTTGGCCGCCGCGCTGGCCGACGTCAGCGAGCCCGTGCGCCGGATCGAGTTGTTGCGTGCACCGGCTGCGCCGGGACGCCGGCGTGGACTGCGCCGGCGGCGCAATCTGATCGCGGAGGAAGCGCTCACGCGTGCGCCGCTCGTAGCCGACCAGCTGCCGTCGCGCGTCGAGCTCTTCGTGCCCGTGATGCAGGAACGGCAGTGCGTGGCGTATGTCGCGTTGGGCGAAAAAGTCTACGGTCTCGGCTACGGCACGGAAGAAATGGGACACCTCGCCGTGCTCGCCACGCAGATCGGCGCCGCGCTCCAGAACATCCGGCTCCTCAAGGAGAGCGTCGAGCGCAAGGTGTTCGAAGAGGAATTGAGAATCGCGCGGCAGATCCAGATGAAGATGCTGCCCGGCCAGCCGCCGGACATCCCGGGCTTCGGGCTGTTCGGCGTCGCGGTGCCGAGCCGCCAGGTGGGCGGCGACTACTACGACTTCATCGTGGTCGACGACCGTTATCTCGTGGTGGTGGTGGCCGACGTATCGGGGAAGGGAATTCCGGCGTCATTGCTCACCGCGACCCTGCAGGCCACGGTGCGCACCGGCGCGGATGCGCAGACCGACCCGACGCGCATGCTGGCGCGACTCAACGGACTGATCTATCAGAACACGAGCGCCTCGGAATTCGCGACCGCGTTCTACGGTGTGGTCGACATCGAGAGAGGCGTGATGCGCTACGCGAACGCCGGACACGAATTTCCGTTCGTGGTGGCGGGTGGTCACGCCGCGCAGCTCGAGGAAAGCGGGATCGTGCTCGGCTGTGTGGCCGAGTTCGACTACACCGAGCACGAAGTCGTGATGCCGGCGGGAAGCGCGCTCGTGATATTCACCGATGGTGTCACCGATTCGGAATCGCGCGCGGGCGAGAACTACGGCGCGCCGCGCCTGAAGCAGCTGCTCGAAACCGACGGGCACATTTCGGCTCGTGATCTGTGCCGGCGCGTGATCGAAGACGTGCGCTCCTTCGGCGACGGTGAGAATCAGGACGATCTCACGCTGGTGGTGCTGACGCGCGACCGCGAGGCGTCATGACCGGACGCGTGCTCGCGATCGATCCCGGCGAGCGCCGCGTGGGGCTGGCGGTGAGCGATCCTCTCGGCATCACCGCGCAGGGCCTCGACACCTTCGACAGGCGCGACGGCGATCTCATGGCGCACGTCGAGACGCTGGCGCGCGACTACGAGATCACGCTCATTGTAGTGGGGAACCCGCTGTCGATGTCGGGACGCGAGAGCGAGGGGTCCATCCGCGCCGGCGCGCTGGCCCGGGCGCTGCAGACGCGCCTGTCTCTTCCCGTGGAGCTCTGGGATGAGAGACTCTCGAGCGCTGAAGCGCATCGCGTGCTGAAAGGATCACGCGCGGACAAAGGAGCGGTCGACCGCCTGTCGGCGGTCATCATTCTGCAGGGATATCTGGACGCGCATTCCGGCCGTCGCGACGACGGGGAGAACCAGGAGCCATGACACGCGCTCGCGCACTCGTCATATTCTTTGCGCTCATCGTCGCCGTGGTGGCGGCGGTGGGAGGCTACGTTGTCCACGATGTCACCCATGGTGTGGCTGGAGAAGGTGTGGTGCGCGTGACCATCGCCGAAGGCACGCCGTTCGTGCGCGTCGTCGATCAGCTGGTGGAGCAAAAGCTCATCCGGCGCGCGTGGCCGCTCAACTTCTTTGCGCGCGCCACCGGTTCCGACAAGAAGGTGCACCGTGGCACGTACGAGTTCGCGCGTGGCACCCGGCCCGTCGACATGCTTGACGCGTTCGTCGACGGCGACATCCTTGCCGTGCGGGTAACCATCCCCGAGGGCTTTTCCATGTGGCAGGTGGCCGGCGCGTTTAGAGCTGCGGGAATCGATTCGATCGCGATGATGAACGCGATTCGTGAGCCCGACCTGGTGAAGACGCTGCAGGTTCCCACCCCGAACCTGGAAGGCTATCTCTATCCGGACACCTATCTGGTGCCGTTCGGGAGCAACGCCGGCGATGTGGTGGCGCAGATGCTGACCAAGTTTCACGGCGTGTGGACGCCCGAGTTCGAGCGCCGCTCGCGCGAGCTGGGCATGACGCGGCACCAGATCATGACGCTGGCCTCCATTGTAGAAGCGGAGGCGCGCGATCCCATGGAACGCCCCCTGGTATCCGCGGTGTATCACAATCGTCTGAAGATCAACATGAAGCTGGATGCCGACCCGACGGTTGCCTACGCCAAGGGCGGTTTCCGGGGGCGCCTCTATTACAAGGACCTCGCGCTGGATTCACCGTACAACACCTACCGCCATGCAGGGCTGCCGCCGGGACCGATCGGAAATCCGGGCCAAGGAGCGATCCGCGCCGCGCTCTTTCCGGATACGACTTCGCACGCCTTGTTCTTCGTTGCGCGCGGCGACGGCCGGCACGATTTCTCGAATACATTGAAGGAGCACGACGCGGCGGTGCGTCGCGCGCGGGCACCCAAGTGAGCATGACCGACGCCATCGCACGTCTGGAGGAACGCATCCGGTCGCACGGACCCATGGTGGTCGCGTGCTCGGGAGGTGTGGACTCGGCGCTGCTTGCCGTGGTCGCGCACCGGGTGCTCGGCGCGAACATGCTTTGTGTTCTCGGGGTCTCACCATCGCTGGCCGCCAGCGAACGCAGCGCTGCCGTTGCGTTCTTTCTCGAGCATGGATTGCCCTACGTCGAGATGTCGACGTACGAGATGGACGATGCGCGCTATCGCGCCAATTCCCCGGACCGATGTTTCTTCTGCAAGCACGAGCTGTTCGAGCGCATGGAGAGCCTGCCCGAAGCGCGCGTGTTTCCGGTGATCGCGTATGGCGCCAACGCGGACGATCGCTTCGACCATCGGCCGGGCGCGCGCGCGGCCGACGCGCATCGCGTGTGCGCGCCCCTGGCCGAGGCCGGTTTCACCAAGGCGATGGTCCGCACCGTCGCGCGCGAGCTCGGTCTCGAGCAATGGGACAAGCCCGCGTCGCCGTGTCTCGCATCGCGCGTTCCGTATCAGAGCGAAGTGACACCGGAGAAGCTCAGGCAGATCGACGAGGCCGAAGCGGCGCTCAAGCGACTGGGTTTTGATGTGTGTCGTGTCCGGCACTTCGGAGACGTTGCGCGTGTCGAGGTGCCCGTCGACGCGATCGAGCGTATCAAGAACATCTGGAGCGTGGTGGAACGTGATGTCCGCTCCGCGGGGTTTCAAAGCGTCGAGATCGACGAGCGTGGATTCAAGAGCGGCCGGATGAACGAGTCGATCCCGCGCCAATCTTGACAC
The DNA here is from genome assembly GCA_035605755.1 of Candidatus Krumholzibacteriia bacterium. Lineage (GTDB taxonomy): Bacteria > Krumholzibacteriota > Krumholzibacteriia > WVZY01 > JAKEHA01 > JAKEHA01. The sequence goes on along the minus strand of DATNGX010000234.1, from coordinate 987 downwards.
TCCCGAAAGGTTCGTGTTTTTATGAACAAGATGACCGTCAAGACGAAACCAGATCCGGCCGCTCCCGCTCCCGCGCAGCGCGGCTTTCGCTGGAAGCTCTTCGGCATTGGCATGGCAGCCATCGTGCTCGGCTACGTCCTGCTCGCGATCAACAACATCACGATCGCACCGGTTCTGCTCGTGCTCGGTTACTGCGTTCTGGTTCCGCTCGCGTTTCTTTGATCGTTCTTCTCGCGCCGGTCCCGGGCGAATAGCTCAGTTGGTAGAGCGTCTGCTTTACACGCAGAATGTCACAGGTTCGAGTCCTGTTTCGCCCACCATTTCCCCCGCGCTACGTTGCAATTCATGCAAACCATGCTAGACTGTTAGTCAGCCGGTTCATTTCCGACCTCTCCGGCCGTTTCTCCGCGTACTCATAGGGCAAACAGACCTCACCATGGAGGTGTTGGAATGTTGAAAGGGAAGTACGTATTACCGGTTCTTGCCGCACTTTTCCTGGCCGGCGAGCTCATCGACGTCAATCAGGCCTCGAGCGGAATTGTGGATCCTTGCAAGCACGTCGTGACGGCGAATGCAGGTGTCGTGCTGGCGTGTCCGCTCGGCGATGGCGACCCGCTCACGAGCGCAGTTGGCGGCACCAACTGCCAGATCACGCTGACGGTCAAGGACAACACGAACACCCCGATTCCCGGAGTGCCCGCGGTGGACCTGTGGCTCGTCGGCTGCAATGACGGACTGCTCCTGTGTGGAAACAGCTCGGGCAGCAACGCAGATGCAGCCACGAACGCGCTGGGTCAGACCACGTTCAGCAACGAGCCGGTTTCGGGCGGTTGCGACGCCGGCCTCTTCGTTGTTGTGCAGGGTTTGATCGTGCAGAATCCCCAGACGTGTCAGCCGCTCTGCGTGCCGATCGCGGTGCGCAGTCCCGATTACAAATCAGCGGGTGCGCCCGGTCCCGCCCCGTGCGGTGGTGACACGCGTTGTCCG
>DATNGX010000233.1:0-9330 GCA_035605755.1 Candidatus Krumholzibacteriia bacterium | reverse complement strand
CCCCACAGGCGCGAGACCGGGAGCGGCGCCAGCCGCGCTTCGGCGTCTTCCGCGGTGAGCACCACGAAGCCGTCGGGCTTTTCCAGGTCGCTCGCCAGCTTGGCCAGGAATTTGTTGGGCGCCACACCAATCGAAGCGACCAGCCCGATCTCGTCGCGGATGCGGCGCTTGATGGCGCGGCCGATTTCGGGCGGAGATCCAAAGAGCGTCTGGCTGCCGGTCACATCGAGGAAGGCTTCGTCGATGGAGATGGGCTCGATCAACGGCGTAAAGGCTTCGAATACGCGGTGGATATCGTGCGAGATTTCGACGTAGCGCGACATGCGCGGCAGGATGAACACACCATGCGGGCACAGCTTGTGGGCGCGGTACGAGCTCATGGCCGAGTGCACGCCGAACGTGCGCGCTTCGTAGGATGCCGCCGCCACCACCCCGCGTGTCTCCGGCGTGCCGCCCACGATCACCGGCTTTCCGGCCAGCGCCGGATTGTCCATGACCTCCACCGAGGCATAGAACGCATCCATATCTACGTGGATGATCGCGCGCTCTTTGCGGGTCGCGTTGTCCATCGGCGCTACTGTATCATGCCCGAATGACCAGTTTGGGCAGCGGGGCAAAAGTGATACTCGTCACCGGCGCGTCGTCGGGGATCGGCGAAGCCACCGCGACGCGGCTGGCGGCGCTGGGCGCTCACGTGGTGATGGTAAGTCGCACCGAAGAGCGCGGGAACCGCGCTCGTCACAAGATTCACGCGGCACATCCGGGAGCATCGACGGATCTTTTGATTGCGGATCTGACCACCACTGCCGCGATTCGAACACTTTCCGAAGAGTTCAGTTCCAGATACGACCATCTCGACGTCCTCGTAAATAATGCCGCTGTCATGACAAGCAAGCGGCGGACGACTTCCGAAGGCTTCGAGCTCCAGTTTTTCGTGAATCACCTCGCTTACTTTCTGCTGACCGGCCACCTCGTGGACGCGCTCAAGCGCGCGCCGGCGGCGCGGGTTGTGAATGTTTCGTCGACGGCGCACTCGCGCGGTGAAATCGACTTCAACGATCTCCAGATGGAACATCACTACCGCGGTTACGACGAGTACGCGAACACCAAGCTGATGAATATTCTCTTCACCTACGAGCTGGCGCGCCGGCTGGAAGGAACGGGCATGACCGCCAACTGCCTCCACCCCGGCGTCATCCGGACCGGGCTCATGCGCGGCGTGTCCCCCGTGCTGCACGCGCTGTGGCAATCGTTGGGGAGATTCTTCAAGCAACCCACGGAAGGCGCGGAGACGCCGGTGTACCTGGCCACATCTCCCGAAGTGGTCGGCGTGAGTGGAAAGTATTTTCGCTACTGTCGCCCGTTCGGGACGAGCAGCGCGTCCAACGATCGTGATCTTCAGCGCCGTCTATGGGAGGAGAGCGAGCGCCTGACCGGCTTCCGCTTCAACGTCTGAACCTTGTACTTTACGCCCCCGTTCTCTATCATATAAGTACCCCCTCCTCTCCGGTTCACGCCCTGAAAATACATATGCGACTCCGACCGGTCCGCACTTCATTTTTCACCATTCTGGTTGGCGTGCTCGCGCTTTGTGCGTGCAGCGACGATGCCACCGTCGGTCCGCCACCACCACACGTTCAGGAACCGTCCGTCTGGTCGGAGATCACCGACCTGGTTCCGTCGATCACGATGTACTCACTGTGGGCGGAGAGCGAAAACAACATCATCGCCGTCGGTCGTGGCGGCCAGATCTGGCAATGGAACGGCGCGCAGTGGACGCAGCTCCCCAACTCCGACAGCCACGACCTGTTCGCGATCGACGGCAATGCGAGCGGCGGTGTGATGGCGGTGGGCGATCGCGGCACCATGCTCACCCGGATCAACGGCACATTCGTAAAGAGCCCGCCGGTTGTGTACAGCGACCTGCACGATGTGTGGCCGTCTTCGACGGGAGAGTTCTTCATCGTGGGAGACGACGGCATCATCATGAAGGCCGCCGCGACGTCGTCGTCGGACAAGGCGGCGGCGATCGGAACGCCGCTTCTTTCGATCTGGGGCGCGAACGACACCGACATCTTTGCGGTGGGAGTGGACGGTGTCATCCTTCACTACGACGGCGGTGCATGGGCAAACATGACAAGCCCGACGACCGCGCTTCTCGCCGCCATCGATGGAACCTCGGCCACCGATGTCTACGCAGTGGGTGGAAACGGCACCATCATTCATTACGACGGCGCCAACTGGACGCCGATCGAGAGCCACACGAGCAATTTGTTGCAAACCTGTTGCACGGCGTGCGGACCTGCAATCGCCGGCGCCAATGGGAACGTTGTGCAATGGACGAACGGATCTTTTCATTCCGAAGAGATCGCCGGTGCGGCCTGGTTGTACGCCATGACGAAGGCGGGCGACGACACCTGGGTCGTCGGTGCGCACGCCGTCCTGCGCCATGATGGCGTCGCGTGGAGCTCCGAAGCCCGGGGACTGATTCCGGCCATACGCGCCATGACGTCGTCGCCGTCGATCGGCCTGGTAACGGCGGGAGACAACGGCAGTGTCATGCTGGGCGAGCCGTCGAAGTGGCAGGCTGAAGACGCCGGCGCGTTGCAGCGTTTGAATACAATATGGACGTCACCGGCGGGAGATATCTTTGCGGCCGGGACCAATCGGATCTACCGCCGCACCGCCGGCGGCTGGGTGATGGAGAACAGCGAGATCATCGAGTACTACGACATCGGCGGAAACAGCGATGTCATTTTCGCGGTGGGCAAGAACGGTGCGATTCGAAAGCGTGAAATTACGGGATGGAAGATTGTCTACTCCGATAACGGTTATGGTGGAGCGCTCGACCTGCACGCCATCTCCATGGCGGACGATGAGGGATACATTGTCGGCGGTGGAAAAATCCTCTACTACGAGATCCACAATCCCCAACAGGATGGAACGTGGACGGTTCGCTACTCGAGAGACAGTTACAATTTCCAGGACATCATGGTCACGCAGACGCCGGCATACAAGGCCATCGCGGTGGGTACCAACGGACTGAGCCTGGGCCGGGGGCGCAATGACACCTGGGAAGTCATGCAGGTGCCTGCCAGCGCGACGCTCTATTCGCTGGCACTCGGTCCGGACGGTGACGTCTATGCCGCGGGTGCCGGCGGCACACTGTTGCACCTTGTCGACGACGCGTGGACGTTGATTGCCGCGCCCACCACGCGACCGTTTTTCAGCGTGTGCACGGAAGGCAACGCGCTCTTTCTGTGCGGCGGCGACGATCTTTCCGGTGGCTTCCTGTTCCGCTACGGCACTCCCTCGCACTAGCCGCACGCTCGCGCCACTCGTCCGCCGTCGTCATCACGGCCGGGCCCTCCGCATCACTCCCCATGTTCCATGGTCCGATGCTTGCTCTCTCCGCCGGTCCCCACTGGAGGTTCTGCATGAGAAGCAATCGGATCATGGTGGCAACATTCCTCATGGTATCCGCCATGTCGGCCGCATGCACCCGCACGGTTGTATACAAGGAAAAATCGTCCGGTCCCGTCCTCATCGATGAGAAAAACGGACCGCCTGCGCACGCGCCGGCGTACGGCTATCGCCGCAACCATTCCGGCGGAGATGACGTTGTGCTCGTCTACGACAACCATCTCGAGGTGTATGTCGTGTCCGGATACGACGAGTGCTACTACTCGGCGGGACAGTATTTTCGTTTCGTCAGCCAGCACTGGGAATGGAGCGTGAGTCTCGGCGGCACATGGAAGCTGGTCGCCAACGACCGCGACCTTCCGTCCGGTCTTCGCCATCACCACCACAACAACGGCAAGGCGAAAGGTCACGACAAGCACTAGGCTCGCACTTTTCCGCATTCGAAGCGTGGCGCCCCTGCGTGGTCAATCCACCGGGGGCGTCGCGTTTTGGTACGCGGATGCGGCGCGCTGGCGGGCCGGTTTCGCCGCGCGCGCCAGGTTCTGCGCGGTGTTGATGAGCGCCACGTGCGAGAACGCTTGCGGGAAGTTTCCTACCATGCGTTGCGCACGGGTGTCGTATTCCTCCGCGAGCAAACCGACATCGTTGCGGATATCCAGCAGCCTCTCGAACAGGCGCTGCGCGTCGTCGTAGCGATTCATCAGCACATAGGCGTCGGCGAGCCAGAAGCTGCAGGCGAGGAAGACGCCTTCGCCATCGGGCAGCCCGTCATGACCGGAGTGCGGGTCGTAACGCCGGACCAGGCCGTCGACGAGCAGACGTTTTTCAATTGCGCGCACGGTGCCCTGAATGCGCGGATCGGTTGCGGGCAGAAAACCGACGGTTGGAATGAGCAACAGGCTTGCATCCAGTTGTTTGGAGCCGTATGACTGCACGAAGCTTCCAAGCTTGCGATCGAATCCGTGCGCGCACACGTCGTCGTGAATTTTCCTGCACATCGCGCGCCAGCGCGCAACCGGACCATCCAGTCCGAACAATTCAACGGAACGGATGGCGCGGTTGAACGCGACCCACGCCATCACGCGCGAATACGTGAATGGGCGCGGTTCGCCGCGCACTTCCCACATGCCCTGGTCGGGCTGTTGCCACACACTCTCGAGATGCGTGAGCAGTGCGCGCTGAAAGTCCCAGTCTTCCCTGCTCTGCTTGATTCCGCCGCGGCGCGCCTGGTGCAATGCGTCGATCACCTCGCCGTACACGTCGAGCTGGAGCTGGCCATGCGCGGCGTTGCCGATGCGCACCGGCCGTGAGCGCTCGTACCCGGGCAGCCACTCGATCTCGTACTCGGTGAGACGGCGCTCGCCGGCGAGCCCGTACATGATCTGAAGTTGCGAGGGCGAACCGGCGCCGGCGCGCAGGAGCCAGTTGCGCCACGCACGCGCTTCGTCGTAGTAACCCGCGTTCATGAGGGCCAGCAGCGTGATGGTGGCATCGCGCAGCCAGCAGAAGCGGTAGTCCCAATTGCGCACACCACCGAGGTGTTCGGGGAGCGATGTGGTGGGAGCAGCCACCAGCCCGCCGGTGGGCGCGTAGGTGAGTGCTTTGAGCGTAATCAACGAGCGTGTGACAGCGCCCGCCCACTTGCCGCGCACGCGGCTCTGCGCCACCCAGTCCTGCCAGAACGCTTCCGTTTCGCGCAGCGCTTGTTCGGGATCGATTTTCTTGGGCGCCGGGAGGTGCGAGGGCCCGTGCGTCATCACGAACGGCACGCTGTCGCCCTTCTTGACCACGAATTGCGCAACCGTGGTGAGGTCTTTGCCGTGCAATTCAACCGGCGTGCGCACGACCACCATGTCGGGGCCGGCAATGGCACGGAAGGTTCCATCGGGAAGACGATTCACCCACGGCACGGTGCTTCCGTAATCGAAGCGCAGGATGAGCTCGGTGTCCATCTCGACATGACCGCGAACACCGCGCACGATGCGCACCACGTCGGCGTTCTTCCCGCGCGGGGGCATGAAGTCGATCACGACGGCCGCGCCGCCGCGCGTTTCGATGCGGGTTTCGAGCACGAGGGATTTGCTGCGATAACGCCGCGTGACGCGCGCCTCGGGATCGCGTGCCGCCAGCAACCAGCGACCGTGCATGCGCGTGCCCAGGAGCGCCGCGAAACACGCGCCCGAATCGAAACGCGGCCAGCACAGCCAGTCGATGGAGCCGTCGTGCGACACCAGTGCGGCGGTCTCGCAGTCGCCGATCAGGGCATAGCTCTCGAGCGGCTTGCTCATGCACAAAACATGTCGAGTGCGTGCGCGCCGCTCAAGCCGTCCCGCACACAAAAAAACTCCCCCGGCCGTTGGCGCGACCGGGGGAGCCCTGGTACAGCTACCGAATGTTACTGACTAGAAGCCAGCTTCACGGCTCGCATTGAGAGCACGATCGATGCGCGCGACCGTCTCCATCAGGTGCGCGTTGGTGTCATCGTCGAGACCCTTCGCCGCCAGCTGCGATTTCGCAGCGCCGCGGATGCGCGTCAGGTTCAGCCGCGACAGCGCGACCGATTCCTGCGGAGTGACCGGCATCGGCGTCACGACCTGCTGGATCAGCATGTCGGTGTAGGTCCGCTGGAGATTGCGATCCCACGTTGCCGTGCGCCCCTTGGGAGCCATGCGATCGGTCCAGACCGCCTTGGTGATTGTCGAGTACAGCTCGGAGAGCTTGAACGCATCGTCCGCCTGGTACTGACCGTCGACCACGCGCGCCTGGAGCATCGGGTTGAGCATGTTGTAGAGAACACCCGTCTGCAGCGCATCCACCCAATCCGTCAGCGGGAAGTCAAAGCGACGGCCGGGCTGGAACGTGTTGTTCTCCCAGCTGTTCATCTTGTCGTCCTGCATCTTGTTGAGCATCTGCGGTGAGAGCGCGTACGCCTTCGGCGAGAGCGCGTTGTCGACCACGAACTTGAGCGCCTTGCGCTGGTCCGCTGCCGGCACCGGGCTGAACGGTGTCTTGTCGCTGCCCTTGTGCGCACGCTCGGTGTACGAGCCACCGATGTTCTTGATCGCGATGTTCGAACACACGTACTTCTGGGTGAAGAGCGTCTGCACAGCGGAGCGCAGCGGCACATAGTCGCCGCCTTCCACCACGACGCGGTCTTCGAGCTTTCCGTTCATCAGCAGGTCATCGCAGATCGACGCGCGCTCCGTGGCCCACGCCATCGGATTGTCGGACAGATCGTTGATGTTGCTGCGCGGATCCAGCGCACCCATCGGATAGGTGTCCTCGTCGGTACCGTAGAGATTGCACTTCTCCGTGCACTCATTCGCAATCTTGTCGGTTTCCTTCTTCTGATCCCAGGCCGTCGTGCCCGAGACCGGAGCATAGCCCCACTTGATGGCCCACATGTCGCCCGTACCCACGGTCGGCGAGTAGTAGTAACCCTGCTTGGCCGCGTCCTTGGACACGTTGGGCGAGGGATAATCCATCACGGAACCGGTCATGCCGATCTCTTCGATCTTGGCCTTGTCGTTGAGCTCGTCATACGGAACCGCACTCGAGCTCTTGAAATTGTGGCGCAGGCCGAGTGTGTGGCCGACCTCGTGCGAGGTCACCCACGACAGCGCGGCACCCACATACTCGATGGGCACCGAGCCGCCCGCTTCGACCATGCTGTTGGCAAGCATCGAGAGGCGCATCACTTCGGCACCCAGCTCGAGGCACTGGTCAGCCTGGCACATGGCGTAGGGACGCGTCTTGAAGTACGGCAGCTGCATGAGCGCGTTCTCCTGATCACGTTCCTCCTGCGACATCCACAGGTTCTTCAGGTTCGCATCGACCTGCATGAGCGCCGTGCGCGGCCCGGACAGACGGCGATAATTCTTGCCGAAGTTCGCCACGATGGTGTGCTCGAAAATAATGTCGGCGTCGATGATTTCGCCGGTGCGCGGATCGACCTGCGAAGGTCCAATGGCGCCGTACGACACCTGGTCGTTGGTGTTCCAACGAATGGTGTTGTAGCGCGCATCGGTCGGATCGTAGTTGGGATCCTCTTCCTTGGTCGGCGCACGCTTGGCGATGATGGCGTTCTTGAAACCGGCGGCTTCAAACGCCTTCTGCCAGCGCTCCACACCCTTCATCATGTAGGGCACGTATTCTTCCGGAACGGTGCTGTCGATGTAGTACACGATCGGCTTCACCGGCTCCGAAACCGTGGCACTCGCATCCTTCTTCTCGAGACGCCACACGTTGGCGTAGTGCACGAAGAAGCTTTCTTCCCTTTCGCGCGAGAAGTCCTTGTGCGACGTCGTGAAGTAGCCGACGCGATCGTCCGCGATGCGCGGCGTCATCGGCTTGGCGGGAAGATCGATGATGCTCCACGCCACGCCCAGCTGGATCGAGCGCGAATCGGGCAGGTTCGGGAGGAAGAGCTGATCCGCGCGGCCCGGCGCGTACGTCAGCCGCGTGTCGATCTCGGTGTTGGTCGGGAAGTTCGCGACCGACGCGAAGTATCCCTTCTTGGAATCGAGACGCACGGGCTGGTTCAGCGCAAAGCCGAGGTACGTGCTCATGTTCGAAATGTCGGAGAGGAAGAAGTCACGAACGTCGATGACGACGTTGTCGCCCTTCTCGCTCTTGATCGGGAAGCTCTCGAGAATCGACTCGCTGAAGGTCAGATCGAGCGCGTTTTTGAGCCCCTTCTCGTCGCCGGCCGTGAAATTCGTCGAGAGACGGCGCATCTGAATGTGGTCCTCGTCGCGATGGAAGTCGAACATGATCTGATCGACGGGCAGGCCGCCGTAGACGAAGTTCGAACCGATACCGCGCGAGATGCTCAGAATGGCGTACATCGGCTTGTCGAGCTGGCTCTTCGGAATCTCGAGCAGCATCTCTTCCTGCTTGGTGTAGAAATTGAGCAAGCCTTCGCTCTTCTTGAATTCCTTGGTGACAACCTTGTCCCACGGTTTGTACTTGGGCTCGGGGCCGGAAGGACCCTTGGGCTTGTTCACCTTGCGGTGCAGATACTCCGCGTAGGGACGCTCTTTCATTTCTTTCTTCATGTCCGGCTGCTTACCGTCCTTCGGAGCGTCGCCGCTCTCAAGGGACGGCGTTGCCGCCGGGTTGGCCAGGTCGGTCGCGAAGGCGGCGCCCGTCACCAGGCACAGGCACGCCACAAGCGCGATCACCCCGAAGTGTCGATACATGCTCTCCGAACCTCCTGCAGGAAGTGATAGTTAGGGTGGGGATGTGTGAGCTAATACGGACGCGGCTGTCAAATCGTTCCACAGCACGGACACGTTTGTTGACAGCTCCGATTCGCGGCAACCAGAGGTTCGCTCCCGCGTACGGGCTCCAGAGGGGAACCTGACTTGAAGGGAAAGGACCGAGGCGTCGCAGCCACCCCACACCCGGCAGAATAATAGAGCGAAAACGGGCTCCATTCAATCGGGAAGGGCCGATTTCGGAGGCCTGGGAGGCTTCCACAGCTCGTCCAATAGAGCACTCGCGGGGCCTGGCTCCGTCCATCCCGTTGGGCCTCGCTTCGCTCGGCGCCAACGAGAGCCCTGTCCGTCGCCACCCGCTCGTGCGCAGCTTTTGCTCCCGCTGTGATAAACTGGCCGCCTCCGTATTTGGTTTGCAGAGAGAGGGAAAGAGAGAAACACATGTTTGGACGTCGCCTGGTTCTCATCGCCGCCTGCCTCGTTGTCGCGGGTTCCGCCGTCGCGGCCGAGCCACTCACCCTCGAGCGGATCTTCGGGAAGAAGCCCATCCTGAGCCCTGTCCCCGACGCCACCTGGGTGGGCGACGGCAAGGGTGTGGCGCTGGTGAAGGACGTGACGCCGGCAAAGGGCGAGGCGCGGGCGGCCTTCGTCATCAAGGACGTCCCATCAGGAAAAGAGCACGTCGTCG
>DATNGX010000232.1:0-2369 GCA_035605755.1 Candidatus Krumholzibacteriia bacterium | reverse complement strand
AGACCTACGATCAGCCGCGCTCCATCCGCCTCTCGCTCAACAATTCGCAGGGCGATATCCTTCTCGATGGAAGCTATGCCGTCCCGGCCAAGCTGCGCCGTATTTTCAGTGCCAGCATTCCGGCGGCGAACCTCGGCCTCGGAACCAACAAGTTTCGCATGACGAAGCCGGACTCGCGTTCGGCGGTGCAGGTGCTCCTCAACTGGCTCGAGGTGAGCTACAACTCGCTCTATCGCGCGCGCGGCAATACGCTGCGCTTCAACTCGGCGTCGCTCGTGGGCGACAGCACCATCGCGGTGACCGGCATCACGTCCACCGCCGGACTCGAGCTCATCGACATCACCAACCCCGACCAGCCCGAACGCCTGGTGCTGTCGGCGGGGCATTTCACGCCCGCTGCCGGCGGCAGCGTCCTTGCCTTCCGGCAGAGCTTTGTGACCCGGCGCCAGTACATCCTGGTTCCCGAGTCACGCATGATCGACGTGAAGGCGGTGGATATCGTCGCGGATACGCCCAGCAGCATCATCGGCGGGGGGGCCGAGAGCGGCATCGATGTGCTTGTGGTGGCGCATCACGATTTCCTGTCCCAGATGCGCCAATGGGCTTCGTACCGGCGCGCGCAGGGTTATCGCGTACTGCTGGTGGATGTCGATGACGTGTACGACGAATTCAACGGCGGGGTGCCGGGCGCGCGCGCGGTGTACCGTTTTGCGCGTCATTTCTACGAACACGCCAACGCGGGTGCGCTGGTGCTGGTGGGCGACGGCAGCGAGGATCACAAGCATATCGACGAGGAATCCGGTCCGGACTTCGTGCCCACGTTCACGCGGCTCGACAACGTGGCCGTGCTGCAGCAGGACGAGGTGGTCACCACCGACAAGAGATTCGTGAAATTCCCCGGGCCGGGCGGGGTCACCGACGCCGTGCCCGACATGATCGTGGGCCGGATCCCGGTGGGCGATACCGGGGAGCTGACATCCGTGCTGGCCAAGGTGTACGCGTACGAAGCACCGACGACGTCGGATTTCTGGCGCAAGCGCATGCTGATGGTGGCCGACGACGAGTTCAGCGACGGCAGCTCCGGTTTCGGGAATTCACTGCCGACCTTGTGCAACAACAACGAATCGGGATTCCAGTTCGGGCAGGAGCAGGCGTCGCAGATGATCGAGAGCTCGCTGCCCGCCGGCTACGACCTGGTGCGCTTCTATCTGAAGACGTACACGGATGCGTTCTACACCACGCAGTGCGCGAACAAGTTCGCCGCCATCAACTATGTGCGCACGAACGTCACCGAGCGGTTGATGAACGAGCTCAACCAGGGCGCCACGTGGGTGGCGATCCAGTCGCATATGAACCGCTACGTGGTCTGTCACGAACGCCTGCTCTCCGGCGAACCGGCGACGCTCATGGGCGGCTCGACGGGACGCGACTACCTTCGCGTTCAGAATCGCATGAAGCCGTGGCTGATGTTTGCCATGGGCTGCCACTTCAGCGAGTACGCGGTGGACGGCGAGATGGCGTCGCGGCACGTGATCTACAACCCGCCCAACGGGGATTGCTTCGCCGAGCAGCTCCTCTTCCAGGACGAGCGCGGCGCGGTCAACACCTACGGCAGCTCGGGCTTCGAGTATCTCGACCGCAACATGGACTACATGAACACAATCGCGGGGGTGTGGTTCTACCAGGCGCCGTACGACACCATGACGGCGCAGACGCAGGCGGAGTGGAAGTTCGGCCAGCTCATGTATCTGGTCGAGGCGGAGATGGCGACGGTATCGTCGTTCCAGGCCGAGGCCGTGGAGCGCTATCACATCCTGGGCGATCCCATGCTCCGCATCGACGCGGGTCCGCCGGCGTTCGACGTCAAGGTGAACGGACAAACGGCGCAGAGCGGCGACATCGTCAGTACCGGTGGTGAGCGCAATTCAATCAACGTCGTCGCGACGGTGACCGATGAGAACGCCATTCACAAGTTTGCGCTGGAAATCGACGGCCAGGATCTGACCGATTCACTCAAAGTGGTGCGCACCGCCGACCACGATCTTCCCAACGCGCGACAGTACAGCGTGAGCTTCCATCATCTGCTCATGCCGCGCACATACGACATCGTGCTGCGCGCGTACCAGTTGCCCGACACGACGCTGGGGCCCGAGCGTCTGGCGGGCGAGTTCGTTCTCAAGGTGGAATCGAGCATCGCGGTGACTGTCAATGGCCGCGCCATTCAAAGCGGGGCATCGGTTCCCGCCGACGGCAGCTACCGTGTCGATCTCACCTTCCCGGTATTCATTCCGCAGTCGAACATAAGCATCAAAATCGACGACGTGGAAGTGAGTGATGCGCAGTACTCGCATCCTGCCGCGGAGGATTCG
>DATNGX010000231.1:0-2633 GCA_035605755.1 Candidatus Krumholzibacteriia bacterium | reverse complement strand
TTTGACCTCGGACCGGCGGGTCACCAGCGAAGTGGGCAAGATATTCGATTTCCTGGAGACGACGTACAAGCGCCAGTCCTACGGCCACCTGGTGGTGTCGCCCTTCGACATGCGGCGCCTGCTCTTGAAGTTCATCCATCGCGAGATGAAGAACGCCAAGCGCGGCCGTCCCGCCTACATCGATGCCAAGCTCAACGCGCTCGTGGACAGGCAGCTGATCGAGGCGCTCTACGACGCCAGCCGGGCCGGCGTGAAGGTCCAACTGGTGGTGCGCGGCACGTGCTCGCTGGTGCCGGGTGTGGCGGGAGTGAGTGAAAACATCGAAGCGGTGAGCATCGTGGACCGCTATCTCGAGCATTCGCGCATGATGTTCTTCTGCAACGCCGGCAACGAGCGTTGCTACATCAGCTCCGCCGACTGGATGACGCGCAACCTGGACTACCGCGTCGAAGTGGCGACGCCGGTGTACGACCCGGCGATCCGCGAAGAGCTGCGCTACTATTTCAACCTGCAGATGCGCGACACGGCGCGTGCGCGCATCATCGATGAAGCGCTCAGCAACACGTACCGGCGCGGCGCGGGCAATCACCGCGCGCAGGTCGAGATCTACCGCTGGCTGGTCCGGGCCTCGCAGTCGCGCCCGGCCGCCGTCAGCGCCTGACCGAAAGGCCCACCATGAAACGACTCATTCTGGTTCGTCATGCCACCGCTGTGGACAGGGGGCCCGAAGGCTCGGACTTTCATCGCGGCTTGAAGAAGCGGGGCAAGCGCGAAGCGCAGGTGATGGCGGAGCGCATGGCGCCCGTGCTCGGGACTCCCGACCAGATCTTCTCGAGTCCCGCCGATCGTGCGCTGCAAACCGCCCGGATTTTCGCGGACCGGCTCGGCGTCCCCGCCGAGCGCGTGGTGCTGCGTGAAGAGCTGTACGGGGGACTCCTGCCCGATGAATTCCTGCACATCGTTCACCGCTTCGACGATGGCGCCGGTACGGTCATGGTGTTCGGCCACGATCCGTGCTTCACCGAATTTGCCGCGCACATGATCCCGAACTTCACCGATTCGATCCCGAAGGCGGGCGTTGTGGTGATGGAGATCGCCCGGTCCACGTGGCGCACGGTGCACGCCGGCGACGCGCGCCTGGTGCAATTCGAGCGGCCGCCCGCGAAAGACGATCCGAAACGCAGCAAGAAAGGCACGACCGACCGCATGGTGCTCGCGCTTGGCTCCGGGATCCTGGCGGCGGTGCTCGAATCGGGGGTCGAGAACTCGCGCGAGGTGACGCGTCTTGTCACGCGGGCCGCGACCCGGCTCGCACGCGACCTGCGTCCCTTCGCAAAGGAGAAATTCGCGGCGGACGAGAAGCAGAAGACAAAGAAGAAGAAGAAAGAGCGGACGCCGAAGGGCAAAGGCAAGAAGACGGCGCGCACGAAGTCGCCACGGAGACCGGCGTGAAGTTTGCCGCCATCGACATCGGCAGCAACGCCGTGCGCCTCTTGCTCGCCCGCGTGCTCGAGGAAGGCGACGAGCCGCTCTTCAAGAAAGAAGTGCTCGTGCGCATGCCCGTGCGCCTGGGCGACGACGCTTTTCGCGAAGGTCGCATCTCGGCCGACAAGGCCCGGCGCCTCGCGGAGACCATGCTGGGATTCCGTCACCTGATCACGGCCTACCAGGCCCTCGACTTTGCCGCCTACGCGACCAGTGCCCTGCGGGAAGCGCGCAACGGTCCCGCGGTCGTGGAGCGCGTGCGCAAGCTCTCGGGCATTACCATCGATGTCATCGATGGCTCGCGCGAAGCCGAGGTGATCTACGCCAACCACATCGAGCACCGTCTCGATCCGCGCCGCAACTATCTCTACGTCGACGTCGGGGGCGGCAGCACCGAGGTCTCGCTCATCTCGCGCGGAAAAATGATCAGCCGGAAATCGTTTCCGGTCGGCGGTGTGCGCGCGCTCGAGGGCAAGATCAATCCGAAGGTGATGGAGCAGCTGCGCGCGTGGGTGGAGGCGCGGCGCAAGGAATACGGAAACATGGTTGCCATCGGCAGCGGCGGCAACATCAACACCATCTACAAGATTTCACGCGTGAAGCAGGGCAAAGCGCTCGATATCGAACACATCCGATCGATTCGCAATACGCTGCGCAAGCATTCGCTGGAAGAGCGCATCGTCACCCTCAACCTGCGTCCCGACCGCGCCGACGTGGTCGTGTTCGCGGCCGATCTTTATCTCTCCGTGATGAAGTGGGGGCGCATCCAAGAGATGGTGGTCCCGCAGGTCGGCCTCGCCGACGGCATCGTGCACCTCCTCTACAACCGCCACCGGCGTTCCCGCGCCCGCACCGCCTAGACTCCTTTTCCCGGCTCGGCACGGGGATTGCGACTTGTGAACGGCAATACTTGCCGCTTCAATACCCATGGAACGCCACGAATTAGCCGTCACCGAGCTCTCATCGCTCCTGCGCATGATCCAGGTCATTCCCGACTCGGACAGCGTGAGCCGCGTGCACCAGATGCTGCTCGCCTTCTGCACGTCGTGGAGCACCATCGGCATGCGGCGCGCCGTGCTCTTCGCCGTCGACCAGCGCGGGCGCATTCTGCGCGGCCATCTGGCTGCCGAGCGCGCCGAGGAGGCCGG
>DATNGX010000230.1:0-11373 GCA_035605755.1 Candidatus Krumholzibacteriia bacterium | reverse complement strand
GGCGTGGCGCTACGGAGCGTTCACAGGTTTCCAGAGCCTCAACAATCCGGGGACTTCACAGAACATTGGCCGCGCCGGTGCCGCATGGTTTTCGGGTGACGTACCGAACCACGTCGATGAGCTGGCACAGGTCCGGGTTCGCTACGATGATCCCCAGGGCGACGATCTCCTGGCCAATCCGGGCGATTTCGGGCTTGGTTATGTGAACCAGGTCATTACCGTTGTATTTTATGGACGCGATACCCAGCTGCTCGAACCCAATTTCGACCAGACCGCGTACTGGAATCTCGTACCACCAGGTGAGAAGGCAAGCACGGTGAGTAGCAAGAACCTGATCAACTCGATCAACGCGGAGATATCCGGACGTTGGACGCAGCCGAAGATTGTAAGTTTCTATCTCCGGTTCAAGCGTTAGGAGCTCGCCATGAAACGAATCATCATCTTTACGGTGCTCGCAGTGGCTGCAGTGTTCGCCGCTTGTTCCAACAAGGGGATCGAAGGCACCCACAAAACGAACCAATCGCCCACGGTGTGGCTGTCAGCCGGTCCGCCGGAAGGCTCGACCGGCAAGTACCGCATCCAGATGTTCTGGGGCGGATGGGATCCGGACGGCGAGATTGCCGGCTACGAATATCTCGTCAGTAATAATGTCGGGAGCTTCGACCCGGCGGACACGGTGGGTGTGCCCTGGCTGCCGGTGGCGGGCAACGATTCCACCTTTACATTCAGCGCCGACGAGCCCGTCGATTCGCTGCACACGGACAACACCAAGCAGGTTGACGTGTTTACGCGCTCGCACACCTTCTTTATCCGGGCCGTCGACCGCGAAGGCCTGCGTTCCAAAACGCCGGCGTACCGGTCGTTCACCTCGCGCACGCTCTCGCCCGAGGTTCACATCGAGCGCCCGCAGGTGTTTGCGCTCAACCCCGCCGCTGTGCCGCAGATTTCGACATATCGGTGGAAGGCGCTCGACTGGGTCGATGATATGTTGCTCTCGCAGGACCCGGACTCGGTGCAGTATGCGCTGATACCGGTGCCGGTAGCCGACGGCTACGACTTCGAAGCGACCATCAGAGCCCTTCAACGCGGAGAAAAGGAGCAGTACTTCCGGCCGTGGGTCTGGTACAAGGCGCCGGAGGACAGTGGCAAGTTCTGGACGACGCCCGTCGTCAACCCCGGCAGGTATGTCTTCGCCATCCGCGCCAAGGATGAAGCGGGCGCCGTCACACCTGTTTTCAATCCCGATGACGCGAACAGCGGCACCCACGGCAACGTCCGTCGCGTGAGCGTGGGACCGCTTACCAGCGGGCCGACGCTGACGGTTCAGAACGACTATATCGGCATCATCCGCACCACGTCGTGCAGTACGCCGACGAGCATTCTCGACAGCCCGGCCGGTGTGCCACTGTCGTTCAAGATTCAGGCATCGGCGGATTCCTACGGCGGAACCATCGCCGGTTACCGCTACGGCTGGGACATTCCCGATCTGAACGATCCGGAGCAGTGGGAGATCGACATTACGCCGTTCCTCACCACCGCCAACGTGCCTCCGCGCACGTTCTTCTTCGGCACCCACACCCTCACCATGGAAGTGGTGGACAACTCCGGCTACTGCTCGCGTGTTGAGGTGAAGGTGAACATTGTCCAGTTCACGCTCGAGCGCAATCTGCTCGTGGTGGACGACGATGTCAGCGACGAAGTGGCAACGGCCGGCTGGAGCAACGGCGGCGTGGGGCCCACCGACCTCGAGCACGACCAGTTCTGGGCTGACGCAGCGGCCGAGGTGGGCGGGTTCGACACCGTCATCGACATGGTTGACACCAAGCAGAGGTTCATCCCGCTGGCGACCCTGGCGCAGTACAAGTCGATCATCTGGGATGTGTACGGCCACAACACCAACGCGAATGCGTCCAAGCAGCCTCTGCTCTACGACTATATCTCGCACCGTCTCAAGAACCCGCCTCCGGGTCAGGTGGCGTCCACCAAGCTGCAGCCCAACGTGCTGGCGCTGACCATGGCGGCGGGCGGACACATCATGCTGTGCGGCACCCAGCCCGTGCAGGAAGTGTGCAGCCGCGTTTACACCAAGGGAGCCAGGTTCCCGATCATTTTCCTCTACGAGTTGGAAGGAAAACAGGACGGTTCGCCCAACATCGAAGAACCGGTCGGCGATCTTTCGTTCGCGTACCGCGAGCTGTGCCTGGAGACGCTCGATTTCGCGCTTCAGACCACGTCACTGCGGCGCGCGAGCAAGCAGTACTGCCGCATCGACGCCATTCGTCCGCACGGAGGGGCCGCGACGGCTCCGCGCGAGGACACCATGCGCGAAGCGTTTTCGCTCGATCCCAATTTCCCGACCCTCACGCTGCGACCGGAAGCAGCAGGACCCGGACAGTGGTGGGAGCCGGATCACTTCGGTCTGGATGCCGAGGTTTACAACCCGGCGTACTTCCGCACTGGTGGGGCGTGCCAGTATGTGCCGCGCAACCCGCGCTCGTGCTTCCAGCCCGTCTATGGACTGGAATGTATCGATACGCTCGAGCCGACATACCACCAGGCCATCGCGTTCTGGACCACCGCCTTCGCGGACCGCGTTGCGGAAGTACCGGGCGCCGTAGCAGCGCGCAGCATTGTGTTTGGTTTTTCGCCGGTGTTCATCAAGCCCGTCGAAATGCAGAAGGCTCTTGATTACGTGTTTTTCAAAGAGTGGAAGCTGCCACAGCGCACCACGGTGCGCGCAGCCGGCTCGCCCTGATGGGTCCCCGCTAGACCAGGAGGCCACGCTTGAAGTTGACCTTTTCCCGGACAGGCGCGGCGGCAATTGCTGCCGCGCTGTCCCTGTTCTACGTGTCGTCCGCCCGCGCACAGGCGGCCGCCGACTCTTTGTTGTTGAGTGCGCCGACAGGTGTGAAGGCGTACGGCGTTTACGATCCCGGCGACAAGAAGTTTGTGGTCTGGGTCACCTGGAAAGACATCCCCAATAATGTGGGGACTCTGATCAGCACCGCCGACACGACCGGTTGGTCGCTGAACACGCCACCCGCCGGCCTTACCTTTCCCACCGTGACCGGGACATACAAGGGTGACATCGACCGCACGGTCGCGTTTCACGCTATCCGTGCGGGTGTCGTGGGTACCGACTCGTTGATCGTCACCTATGAGGTTCGACGCGAGGAGTACTACAGCGGCCGTGTCACGCTCAACTCCAGCTACGTTCCGGGAACGGTCATACCTCTCAATTTCCGCGACCAGCGCACGAATACGCCCGTCGATTTCGGGACCAGCATCGCGTTCTCGGCCGGAAGCATGGACGTGCAGGGTACCTTTGTCGTCGGGCTCGAGGACTTCGAGGGGTTCCACATCTGGCGCAGCATCAACAAGAACGGCAGCGACATGGAGATCATCGGCGAGGTTTCCAAACAGGAAGCCTTCAAGGGACGGCAGACCGGTGGCAGCCTGCCCGATTCGGTCTACTTCTATGACATCGTGCCCACGCTGCGAACGAAATCGCCGTGGATCTCTCCGTTCGGTTCCATCGATTGTCTCGGGACCACGATCGACCTCGACCTCGAATCCGACGAGTTCTTCTGGTTCGACTGCAACGGCACCAACGGTTTCACCTACTACTACGGGGTGACGACATTCGATCGCAGCTACAACGTGACATCCGGGACCCAGGGGCTGACCAAGTTCGACCACTGCACCCCCTCCGAGGGCGTTCCGTACCCGTGCAAGGACGAGCTCGTCGCGGTGGCGCTTGCGGTCGATCCGCAATCGGACCTCTACAACGTATACGTGGTGCCGAATCCTGTGCGCACCGGCAGCAGCCGGCTCACGACCGACAACTATCACAACTTTCCGGATGGGCGCGTGCGTTTCGTGAATCTGCCCACGAAGTGCCTCATCAAGATTTTCACAGTGTCGGGCGATCTGGTGTGGACCAAGGATCACAACGATTCGACCGGAAACGTGGAATGGGACACCCGCAACTATTCCGAGGAAGATGTCGCGTCCGGTGTGTACGTGTACCGCATCGAGGCGGGATCCAACGCGGTTTACGGGCGTATCGTCGTCATCCGTTGAGCACGCGCAGCCCCCGGGCGCACGCGTAGGGTTTTGACGGGGTCGCAGCTTTCAGCGCTGCGGCCCCGTTTTTGCACATCTTCGGCTCACGTGTGGAACTTGCTATGAAGCGCATGGTTATTTTCTCGTCGGCGGCAGTGGTGGCGCTTGTTCTCGCCGCATGCTCCCAGGAAGGGTTCGACGGCAACGCCAAGTCGAACCAACCTCCCAACGTCTGGCTGTCGGCCGGTCCTCCCGAAGGCTCCACGAGCCAATACCGGATCAAACTGTTCTGGGGCGGATGGGATCCGGACGGCGAGGTCGCGGGCTACGAGTATCTCATCACCAACAACCAGGGTATCTTCACCCCCGCGGATACGGCCGGTGTGCCGTGGCATCCCGTGGCCGGCAACGACTCGACCTTCAGCTTCAGCGCTGACCAGCCCCTCGACACGCTGCACCTGGACAACCGGAAACAGGTGGACGTGTTCCAGCGCTCGCACACGTTCTTCATCCGGGCCATCGATCGTGAAGGACTGCGCTCGAACGCGCCGGCCTACCGATCCTTCACATCGCGCACGCTCTCGCCCGAAGTTCACATCCAACGCCCGCAGGTGTTTTCGCTCAACCCGGCCCCCGTGCCGCAGATTTCCACCTTTCGCTGGCTGGCGGTGGACTGGATCGATGACATGTTGTTCTCACAGGACCCGGACTCGGTACAGTATGCGCTGATACCGGTCCCGGTAGCGCAGGGCCAGAACTACGACCCGACCATCAAGGCGCTGCAGCGCGGGGAGGAAGAGGAGTGGTTCCAGCCCTGGGTCTGGTACGGCGCGCCGGGCGACAGCGGCAAGTTCTGGACGACTCCCATTCTCGATCCGGGCCGATATGTGTTCGCCATCCGCGCCAAGGACGAGGCCGGCGCCATCACGCCTGTCTTCAACCCGGACGATAAGAACAGCGGAACCAACGGCAACGTGCGTCGTGTGGTCGTGGGTCCACTCGGCACCGGCCCGAAACTCACGGTGCAGAACGACTACATCGGCATCATCCGCACGACCACGTGCAACACGCCGACGAGCATCCTCGACAGCCCCGCCGGAGTTCCGCTTAAGTTCACCATCCAGGCGTCGGCGGATGCGTACGGCGGCACCATCACCGGTTTCCGCTACGGCTGGGATATTCCGGATTTGAACGACCCCGAGCAGTGGGAGATCGACGTCACGGCATTTCTCAACGAGGCCATCGTGCCGCCGCGCGCGTTTTTCTTCGGCACGCACACCCTCACCATGGAAGTGGTCGACAACTCCAATTACTGTTCGCGTGTCGAAATAAAGGTGAACATCGTCCAGTTCACGCTGGAGCGCAGTCTGCTCGTGGTGGACGATGATGTCAGCGACGAGGTGGCGACCTCGGGCTGGAGCAATGGTGGCATCTCTCCCGATGACCAGGAGCACGACCAGTTCTGGATCGATGCCGCGGCCGAGGTGGGGGGCTTCGATCCTGTTATCGACATGGTAAACACCAAGCTGCGCTTCATCCCGCTGGCCACCCTCGCGCGCTACAAGTCGATCATCTGGGACGTGTACGCCGACAATCTCAACGCGAATGCAGCCAAACAACCGCTCCTGTACGATTACATTTCGCACCGCCCCAAGAATCCGACCAGTGCTCCCGCCGGCAAGCTGCAACCCAACGTCCTGGCGCTGACCATGGCGGCAGGCGGGCATATCATGCTGTGCGGGCGCCAGCCCGTGCAGGAAGTGTGCAGTCGCGCATACACCCGCGGGGCGCGCTACCCGATCATTTTCAAGTATGAGCTGGAAGGAAAGCAGGACGAGGCGCCGAATCTCGCCGCGCCGGTGGGCGATCTCTCCTTTGCGTATCGCGAGCTGTGCCTGGAGACGCTCGACTTCGCACTCCAGTCCCCGACGTTGCGCCGCGTGGGCAAGCAGTATTGCCGCATCGACGGCATTCGTCCGCACGGCGGGGTAGCCAGCAATTCAGGGCATGACGACACCATGCGCGAGGCGATTCCGCTCGATCCCAATTTCCCGACTCTCACCCTGCGACCGGAAGCAGCGGGCCCCGGCCAGTGGTTCGAGCCGGACCACCTCGGTCTGGATGCCGAGGTTTACAACCCGGAGTACTTCCGCGCACCATTTTGCCAGTGGGTGCCGCGTGAGACGCGCCCGTGCTTCCAGCCCGTTTACGGACTGGAATGTTTCGATACGCTCGAACCGACGTACCACGCGCCCATCGCGTTCTGGACCAGTGCGTTTGCGGATCGTGTGTCGGACGCGCCCGGTGCGATCGCGGCGCGCAGCATCGTGTTTGGATTTTCGCCCGCCTTCATCAAGCCCGTCGAAATGCAGAAGGCTCTTGATTACGTGTTTTTCAAGGAGTGGAAGCTGCCCCGGGCCGCGAGAGCGCGCGCGACCGGATCGCCCTGACGGGGCGTTCCGGGGGCGGACGCACGTAATTCTTGACGGGGCTGCGGCCGGCGAGGCGCGGCCCCGTTCGTGTTTCCCGCCCAATTTGACGCCCGCAAGGCCCTTTGTTAAAGTGCATTGCAATTACAAACTGGAAAGGAAATCGCGCACTCACCATGAAACAGACCACCGCCACCGCACTCGCCATGCAGAACTACATCAACGGAAAGTGGGTGCCTTCGAAGACCGGCCAGCAGAGCGAAAACCGTAATCCGGCCGACCACGACGAGCTCGTGTGCACCTTTCCGGAGTCGTCGCAAGAGGACGTGGACGACGCCATCGCGGCCGCCAGGAAGGCATACACGTCATGGCGGCTGGTACCCGCGCCGCGCCGCGCCGAATACCTGTTCAAGGTGGGCGCCATTCTCCACCAACAGAAAGAAAACCTGGCGCGCGACATGACGCGTGAAATGGGCAAGGTGCTGGCGGAGACGCGCGGCGATGTCCAGGAGGGCATCGATACGGCGTACCTGGCCGGCGGCGAGGGCCGCCGCCTCATGGGCGATGCGGTGCCGTGCGAGCTCCCCAACAAGTCCGGCTGGTCGGAGCGGCACCCGGTCGGGGTCGCGGGGCTCATCACGCCGTGGAATTTTCCCATGGCGATTCCCACCTGGAAAATGTTCCCGGCGCTCGTGTGCGGCAACACGGTCGTCCTCAAGCCCGCCGAAGACACCCCGCTTTCGTCGTACAACCTGGTCAAGGCGTGCGAGGAAGCGGGTATTCCGGCCGGTGTCATCAATCTCGTGAGCGGTCACGGCCACATCGTCGGCAATCACATCGTCGAGCATCCCGACACGCGCGTGATTTCGTTCACCGGCTCGTCGGAAGTGGGACGTATCATCGGCGAGAAGTGCGGTCGCAGCTTGAAGCGCGTGTCGCTCGAGCTGGGCGGAAAGAACGCGCAGATCGTGATGGAAGACGCCGACCTCGAGCTCGCGCTGGAAGGCGTGCTGTGGGGTGCGTTCGGCACCACCGGACAACGCTGCACCGCAACCAGCCGTCTGCTCCTTCACAAATCCATCAAGAAAAAGTTCGTCGACATGCTTGTCGAGCGCGTGAAGACGTTGAAGCTCGGCAACGGCCTGGATCCGTCGGTGCAGATCGGGCCGTGCGTCAGCAAGTCGCAGCGCGATACCGTGCACCGCTATGTGCAGATCGGGAAGAACGAGGATCGCGCCACGCTTTTGTGCGGCGGGGATTTCTACACCAAGGGTGAATGCGAGAAGGGCTGGTTCTACGCGCCCACCATATTCGACAACGTGACCCGCTCCATGCGCATTGCGCGCGAGGAGATCTTCGGTCCGGTGCTCTCCGTGCTCGAAGTGAAGGACCTCGAGGATGCCATCGAGACGCTCAACGACACCGACTACGGTCTCTCCAGCTCCATCTATACGCGCGACGTGAATGCCGCCTTCCGCGCCATTCGTGACATCGAGTCGGGAATTACATACGTCAACGGACCGACCATCGGGGCGGAAGTGCAGCTTCCCTTCGGTGGGGTAAAGAACACCGGCAACGGCCACCGCGAAGCGTCGCACACCGTGCTCGACATTTTCACCGAGTGGAAATCGGTGTACGTCGACTACAGCGGCCGGCTGCAGCGCGCGCAGATCGATACCGAAGCCTAGAACATGACCACCGCGGCCAGGCAGTGGGTGTACTTCTTCGGCGCGGGCAGCGCCGATGGCGGCTCCGAGCTGCGCAACCTCCTCGGCGGCAAGGGTGCCAACGTGGCCGAGATGGCGCGGCTCGGCATTCCGGTTCCGCCCGGCTTCACGCTCACCACCGACGTCTGCAATCACTTCATGCTCCACAACGGAGCGTACCCGGAAGGGCTCTCCGAGTCGGTCGAGGCCGGCCTGGAGCGGCTGCAATCGATCACGGGAAAACGTTTCGGCGACGCCGACAATCCGCTTCTGGTGTCGGTGCGATCGGGTGCGCGCGTGTCGATGCCCGGCATGATGGACACGGTGCTGAATCTCGGCCTCAACGACGTCACGGTGAAAGGCCTGGCCGCGCGCACGAATAACCCGCGCTTCGCCTTCGACAGTTACCGCCGCTTCATCCAGATGTACGGCGACGTGGTCATGGGCGTGCACTCGTCGCGCTTCGAGCAGGTGCTCAGGGAAGCGCGCGGCGTGGCCGGAGTGGCCGATGACGCTCATCTCCCGGCCGCGGACCTCGAGAAGCTCGTCGCGAAATACCGCGCTCTGGTTCGCGAGGTCACGGACACCGATTTTCCCCAGGATCCCCAGGCCCAACTGTGGGGTGCGATCGCAGCCGTGTTCCATTCCTGGAACTCGCCGCGCGCCATCTCCTACCGCGAGATGAACGGCTATCCCAACGATTGGGGCACCGCCGTCAACGTTCAGGCCATGGTGTTCGGCAACATGGGCGATGATTGCGCGACCGGAGTGGCGTTCACGCGCGATCCGTCATCGGGAGAAAAGCGCTTCTGCGGCGACTATCTCGTCAACGCGCAGGGTGAAGATGTGGTGGCGGGGATTCGCACGCCGGTCAGTGTCAACGGCACGCCGGACAGTCTCGAAAAGAAGATGCCCGCGCTCTACGCGGAGCTGGTCTCGACCGCGGATCGCCTCGAGCACCATTATCACGACGTGCAGGACATCGAGTTCACGATCGAGAGCGGCCGGCTCTGGCTCCTGCAAACGCGCAGCGCCAAGCGCACGGGCCGCGCGGCCGTTCGCTGCGCGGTGGAAATGGTGCGCGAGAATCTGATCGATACGCGCACCGCGGTGCGCCGCGTATCTCCCGAACAGGTCGACCAGCTGCTGCATCCCACCATCGATGCCGGCAAAGCACCGTCGCCGATTGCAATCGGGCTGCCGGCTTCTCCGGGCGCGGCATCCGGAAAGATTGTGTTCCACGTCGAGCGCGCGGTGGCACTGGCCAAAGACGGCGTCGCCGTTGTGCTGGTGCGATCGGAAACGTCTCCCGAGGATATCGATGGGATGCGCGTCGCGCGCGCCATTCTCACTTCGACGGGCGGCATGGCGTCGCACGCGGCGCTGGTCGCCCGCGGCATGGGGAAGTGCTGTGTCGTGGGCTGCGGCGATGTGGAAGTGGACTATGCGAAGCGCGAGATGCGCGCGCACGGAATAAGCTATCCCGAGCTCACCGAGATCACGGTGGAAGGAAGCACCGGCAACGTGTATCCCGGCGTCATTCCCACCGTGCAGGCCGAGCTCGACCACGACTTCGAGCAGTTCATGCAGTGGGTGGATGCAGCGCGGCGTCTGCGTGTGCGCGCCAACGCCGATACACCGGAGGACGCGCGCACGGCGCGCAAATTCGGAGCGGAGGGCATCGGCCTGTGCCGCACCGAGCACATGTTCTTCCGCGAGGACCGCATCGACTGGGTGCGGCGCATGATCCTGGCCGATTCGCGCGAGGCGCGCATCGCCGCGCTGGAGAAAATTCTGCCCATGCAGCGCGAAGATTTCGAGGGGGTGTTCCGCGCCATGGCGAATCTTCCCGTCAACATTCGCCTGCTGGACCCGCCGCTCCACGAGTTCGTGCCGAGCGAGCCCGCCGAGATTCAGGCGTTGGCCAAACGCATCCAGGTCGACGCGGCCGTGCTCACGTCGAAAGTGCGCTTGCTGCACGAGTTCAATCCCATGCTCGGACACCGCGGCTGCCGTCTCGGCATCACATTCCCGGAGATCTACGAAGTACAGGTGCGCGCCATCATGGAGGCGGCGGTGGCGGTCTCGCGCGAGGGCATCACGGTCAAACCCGAGATCATGGTGCCGCTGGTGGGCCTGCGCTCGGAGCTCTCGCTCCTGCGCGAGATGATCGTGCGCGTGGCCGACGGCGTCATGGCCGAGGACGGGCACCGGGTGCACTACAGCGTGGGCACCATGATCGAGGTGCCGCGCGCGGCGTTGGTCGCGGCCGAGATCGCAGAGGTGTCCGACTTCTTCAGCTTCGGCACCAACGACCTCACCCAGATGACCTTCGGGTTCAGCCGCGATGACTCGCCCAAATTCCTGCGCGCGTACCTCGACACACACGTGCTCGCGAACGATCCGTTCGAAACCATCGACGTCGACGGCGTGGGCGCGCTCGTGCGCATGGCGACGGAGCAGGGCCGCGCCGCCCGGCCGGATTTGAAAGTGGGTGTGTGCGGCGAGCACGGCGGTGATCCCGCGTCTGTGTACTTCTTCCATCAAGTCGGGCTGGACTACGTGAGCTGTTCTCCCTTCCGTGTTCCGGTGGCGCGCGTCGCCGCCGCCCACGCGGCGTTATAACACCCGAGCGCTTTGACAGGTCTATTCATCTGGACTGCGTTCGGACTCGCCGGCACACTGGCCCTGGTCTGGATGGTGAGAAGGGGGCGCGGCGCGCGCGACGAGCGCATTCGCGTTGCGGACTGGCTCACGATTGCGCGTCTCGCATTGATCGCGCCCACCGCGTGGCTTCTGGTGCATCATCACTTCATCGCGGCGGCGATCTGCTACACCGTTCTCGGGACCACCGACGTCATCGACGGAATGATCGCGCGCGCGCGGCGCGAGACGAGTGCCTTCGGCATGTTCCTCGATCCTTTGGCGGACATTCTTTCCACCGCCGCCGTCTACACCCTCTTCGTGCTCGACGGGCTGATCACGCGCTGGCTCTTCGCGTTGATGTTGCTGCGCTATGTGCCGCTCGCGGTTGCCGCGCTGGTGCTGACGCGCACCACCGGCCCCGTCGACTTCAGCTCCACCATACCCGGCAAAATTGTCGGGGTGCTGCAGGGGGCCGCCGCGCTCTGGATCATGGCGTGGGCTGCCCGGGGAGTGCGTCCGATACCCTG
>DATNGX010000229.1:0-2342 GCA_035605755.1 Candidatus Krumholzibacteriia bacterium | reverse complement strand
TCAGGATCCGCGCGACACGAATTCGAACCGGCCGCACAGCGAGGGAAAGTTTCCCATCGCCGACAACCCGGGCCGCACCGGCGGCAGTGACGGCGGCGGGAAAGCGGAGCTTCCGCCCATGCCGCCCGAGGAAGAGGGGCTGGGGGACGCGATCAAGCGCTCCAAGTGGACGAGCGAGATCGCGCCGCAGCAACAGCCGTCCTTTGCGGACGAGACCGAGTTGTTCGATGAGCCCGGATCCGCGCGCGCGTCGATCGGCGGTATTTCGCTCTCGACCACCGACTGGGACTTTGCGCCGTATCTTCTGGACCTGAAGCGGCGCATCAAACAGAAATGGGTTCCGCCCATCGCATTCACGGCGCTGGGCGCTGTGCACGGTTACACGTGGGTGAAGTTCCGGATCTTCCCGGACGGCCACATGGAGGGCGCGGAGGTCGTCGAAACGGAAGGGCACGATTCGCTGCATCGATCGAGCCTGAACGCGGTCAAAGGAGCAGCGCCGTTTCGCGAGCTCCCCAAAGATTTTCCGGACAAGTTTCTCGAAATCGAATTCGGTTTTTATTATCTGCTGCCCGGCGACGAAGACGTGTACTTCAGGAACGGGCGGTTCATACGAAAAGACGAAAAGGAGCAGCCGTAGATGTGGGATCTCTTTGTGAAGGGCGGACCGGTCATGTATCCGCTCGCCCTGATGTCCATACTGACGGTCGCGGTTATTATTGAGAAGGTCTTCTCGCTGCGCACATCGAGGGTGGTCCACGGCGAGATCGTGAGCTGCATCGAATCGATCCGGACGCCCGCCGACATTCCGTTGGCGGTCAAGATCTGCGAGCGTTTCGACACGCCCTTCGCCAACATCATTCGCAGTGGTCTCGCCGAAGCGAACAAACCCGTCTTCATCGTGCGCCAGGCCATGGAAGACACCGGCCGGCGCGAGGTGAAACGTCTCGAGCGCTACATGGTGGTGCTGGAGACGGCGGCCGCTGCGGGACCGCTCCTGGGGCTTCTCGGCACCGTGATCGGCATGATCCAGGTGTTCTCCGTGATCAGCGTGTCGGGCGCGGGGCAGGCCGGCATGCTCTCGGGCGGTATCGCACAGGCGCTCATCGCCACCGTGTCGGGCCTCATCCTCGCGGTGCCCGCGCTCATCATTTTCAACTTTCTGGATGCGCGCATCGAGGGCATGGTGACGCGCATCGACGAATACTCGCACCTGCTTCTCAAACGTCTTTCTGCGATGCGCGAAGGCAGCGATATGGAGCTGGCCGAGTACGAGATGAGAAAGCAGCACTAGCAACCATGGAATTTCGCAAGACCAAGCGAGGCTCGCGCACCGTGTTCGTGAACGTCACGTCGTTCATCGACGTGCTGTTCGTGCTTCTGTTGTTCTTCATGGTGTCGACGACGTTTGTGAACCAGCCGGCGATGAGCCTCGATCTGCCCAAGGCGAAGAACTCGCAGGGCACGAACCAGCCGGGCATCATCGTGTACGTGGACCAGAACGGCGTCATTCATTTGAATGACGAGCCTGTCGACGACGCACTCCTCGATTCGGCTCTGCGCTCGCGCCTCGTCGACTCCGAGGACAAGGCCGTCGTGCTGAAGGCGGACTCGCGTGTGTCGCACGGCACGGTTGTGCACGTGCTCGACATCATCAAGGGTGCGGGCGTGGTAAAGCTCACCATCGCCACGCAGCCGAAGCAGTGACCGCCGCCTTGACCCCTTACCACCCCTGTGATAGAAGGTTTTGATGAATTCAGTGCATTTGCGCGCGCGCGCGGCCGTCTTTTTCGCGCTGTTCACAGCTGCCGCGTGGCTCGCCCTCCTCTCATGCTCGTCCGATCCCACCAGCACGCTGGGCTCCGACAGCGATCTTCTCGGCAGCGAACCCGGAGCCGTGTACGAGGACACCATCGGTGTTCTTGACGACACGACCCATGCCATGCACACGCCCATCGCGGCCGCGAGCACGCTCGAGACCGGCTACGATACGTTCTTCGATCGCACCGCGGTCATGGACATCGGTTTCACGGAGCTCGCCGCCAATCCGGGAGACGCGCAGCGCACGGTCAGGACCGCGTCGCTCCACCTCGCCACGGGCGACCTCAAGCAGTCGTTCCCGGTGCGCTTCTACGGGATCAATCGTCGCTACACCGAGGGCGACACTCTGAGCGACCTGAGCTTTCTGACCGACGCCGACGCCATCATCGACACGCTTGCCAACGATATCGATCGCGACCTGGAGGCGGCCACCCAGCTGTATCCGATTCCGGCGTCGGTCGCGCAGCGTTGGATTCGCAATTCTGCTTCGCGCGAAGCGATCGCCATCGTCTACACGGACG
>DATNGX010000228.1:0-7919 GCA_035605755.1 Candidatus Krumholzibacteriia bacterium | reverse complement strand
CACGCGCATCCGTGAGCTGATCGGGGCCACCAACCCGGCCGAGGCGCGCCCGGGAACGGTCCGGGCCATGTACGGTAAAAGCTTGCAGAATAATGCGGTACACGGTTCCGACTCACCCGAGTCGGCGGAAAAAGAGCTTGAAATTGCCTTCGCGGGAACCTAATCTCCAGTCCACCTGGCTCAAATCGGCCCTCCCGCCGGTCAGGCAACCTGGTGGGATCGCGCGATGAAAGTCGATCTGCGCGAATTCGAGCGCTCGTCGGGAACTGTGGCGGGCGAAGAGACGGTTCAGGTCGAGGATCCGCAGGCCGGTGAGGTCCAGGTCCCGTGCCGGATCGAGCTGGACTACCGCCAGACGAGCGGCACGTTCCATTTTCACGGCCGGATAGCGGGCGAGTTTTCTTCGGAATGTGCCCGGTGCCTGGATCCGGTGAAGGTGCGGGTTCGCGGCGACTTCCAGTTCATGGTTCGTCGCGGCGAGCACGGCGGCGAAACCGCCGACGATTTGTTGGTGCTCTCGCCGAGCGAGCATGAGATCGACCTCTCGCCCATGATTCGCGAGACGGTTGTTCTCAACGATCCGATGATTGTGCTGTGTTCCGAGTCGTGCCGCGGATTGTGTCCGGTCTGCGGCGCCAACTGGAACCGCGAAGCGTGCAATCACGGCGAAGCGGGCGATCCGCGCTGGGACGCGCTTCGCAACAAGACTGACTGATAGCAATATGTCGCGCGCCCGTTTGCGCGCGAGTTCGTTAGCAAAGCAGGAGAGAAGTCATCATGGGTCTGCCAAAGAGAAAACATTCCAAGACACGTAAACGCAAACGTAGAGCCAACTGGAAGCTGGCGCCGGCCGGTCTCACGAAGTGCTCCCATTGCGGCCAGGCCAAAACACCGCACAGCGTATGCCCGAACTGCGGGTTCTACGCCGGCCGCGAAGTGGTTCGCATCGAAGAAGAGCTTTAGAGGTGATGATTGCGGATCGCCGTTGACGCGATGGGTGGCGACACAGGCCCGAAAGTCGTCGTACCCGGCGCGATCGACGCCGTCCGGGCGCGTCCCGGCGAGCTGAAGCTGTTGCTCGTCGGACGCGAAGAAGAGATTCGCCCGTTGCTCGGTGATGTCGACCCGTCGTGGGTGGAGATCGTTCATGCCTCGGAGAACATCGAGATGAACGAAGCGCCCGCGCAGGCGATACGCACCAAGGGAGACGCCTCCATCCCCGTCGCGCTGCGCTTGATCCGCGAAGGCCGCGCCGACGCCATGGTCAGCGCCGGCAACACCGGCGCGGTGGTCGCGGGATCGCTCCTCACCATCGGACGTCTGCACGGGGTTTCGCGTCCCGCCATTTCCACGCTCTGGCCCAACAAGCGCAGCGGCGCCGTGGTGCTCGACGTGGGCGCCAATCACGAGTGCACGCCGAAGAATCTGGTCCAGTTCGCCATCATGGGCTCGGTGTTCGCGCAGGTGCACATCGGCGTGGACAAGCCGCGCGTCGGACTGCTCAACATCGGCGAAGAGAAGAGCAAGGGCAACGACCTGGTGCGCGACTCATACGCGCTTCTGGAAGCGGATCCGCGCATCAACTTCGTCGGCAATGTCGAAGGCCGCGATGTATTTGACGGCGCCGCCGACGTGGTGGTGTGCGACGGATTCGTCGGCAACGTGATTCTCAAGTTTTCCGAGAGCATCTATTCGTTTCTCGCGCACCTGGTGCGTGACGAGATCAAGCGCGGATTTCTTGCCAAGGCGGGAGCACTGCTCATGAAGGGCGCGTTTCGCTCGGTGCGCTCGCAGCTCGATTACGCCGAGTACGGTGGGGCGCCGTTGCTCGGCGTCAAAGGCGTCGTCATCATTTCGCACGGAAAGAGCTCGCGGCGCGCCATTCGCAACGCCGTTCTGGTCGCGGCCAAATCCGTCGACGCCGACATCAACCGCAAGATCGAAACACAATTCAGCACGGTGACGCCCCATGCCGTCGAAGTCCATTAGGTCCTCCCGTATCACCGGCACGGGGCACTACGTCCCCGATCGCGTGCTTTCCAACTTCGATCTCGAGAAGATGGTCGAGACGTCGGATGAATGGATCACCACGCGCACCGGCATCAAGGAGCGCCGCATTGCGTCGCCCGATCAGGCGTGCTCCGATCTGGCCACCATTGCCTCGGTTCGCGCGCTCGAGATGGCGGGCGTGAAAGCGGAAGAGCTCGACGCGATCTTCATGGGGACGATCAGCGGCGACATGCAGTTTCCCGCGACCGCGACGCTGGTGCAGGACCGCATCGGCGCCACCAATGCAGTGGCCATGGACGTGAGCGCGGCGTGCAGCGGGTTCATCTATGCCACCACGGTCGCGCACGGCATGATTGCGTCGGGTGCGATGAATCGCGTGCTTGTCATCGGCGCCGAGCTGCTCACCAAGTTCGTCGACTGGGAAGACCGCTCCACATGCGTGCTCTTCGGCGACGGCGGCGGCGCCGCGGTGATGGAAGCGTGCGATGCCGGCGACGGAATTCTGGCCACGTACATGAAGAGCGACGGCTCGCTGGCCGAGCTCCTGTGCATTCCGGGCGGCGGATCACGCCGGCCCTACGACGATCGCACCCGTCCGGACCGGCTGCAGTTCATCAAGATGAAGGGCGACGGTGTGTTCAAGTTCGCGGTGCGCGCCATGGCGGACGCGGCGCGCCATGTTCTGGATGAGGCCGGCTACCACATCAACGACGTGAAATTCGTGATTCCGCACCAGGCCAACATTCGCATCATCGACGCGGTGGCGGAACGGCTCGAAGTGCCGCATGAAAAAATGGTCGTCAACCTGGACCGTTTTGGAAACACATCGTCGGCCACCATTCCCATTGCGTACGACGAGCTCGTGCGCTCGGGCAAAGTGCACACGGGCGATCTCGTCCTGTTCACGGGATTCGGCGGCGGCTTCACCTGGGGTTCGATCCTGTTCCGTAACGCCACTCGTTCCTGATTGGAAAGGCAACCATGACCGCGGTCGGCATGCTGTTTCCGGGACAGGGTTCCCAGTTCGTCGGAATGGGGAAGGACTACTACGATGCCTTCCCGGCGGCGCGCGACATGTACGCGCAGGCCAACGCCGCGCTCGGTTTCGACATCACCGCGCTCTCGTTTTCCGGCGACATGGAGGAGCTCACGCGCACGCGCAATGCGCAGCCCGCGATTCTCCTGCACAGTCTGGTGGTGCTCGCCGTGCTGCGCGAGCGCGGCATCGAGCCCGGTGTGGTTGCCGGCCACAGCCTCGGCGAATTCTCCGCGCTGGTGGCGGCGGGTGTGTTGAAACCCATGGATGCGCTGCGCATCGTGCGCCGCCGCGGCGAGCTCATGTACGATGTGGGAGTGCAGCGTCCGGGGACCATGGCGGCAATCATCGGTCTCGATGAGGCCGCCGTGGAGACGTGTCTCGCCGAAGCGGGCGGCACGGTGGTGGTGGCGAACTACAATTCGCCCTCACAGCTCGCCATCTCCGGCGATGTCGACGCGGTGAAAAAAGCCTGCGAGCTGTGCAAGGCGAAGGGAGCGAAGCGCGCGCTCCTGCTTCCGGTGAGCGGCGCGTTTCATTCGCCGCTGATGGAGCCCGCAGTGGAAGAATTCCGGGCGTTCCTTTCCGCCTTCGAGTTGGGAGCCCTGCGCATCGAATGGGTTGCCAATGTCACCGGGGATGTCGTGCGCGAATCGTCGGTGGTGGTGGACCTGCTCTCGCGGCAGCTCTCGTCACCCGTGCTGTGGACGAAAAGCATGCGCCGTTTTGCGGAGCGCGGGCCCTCTGCGGTGTACGAGGTCGGACCGGGCAATGTACTGGCCGGTCTGATGAAGCGCATTGTCGACGGCGTGGACGTGGCGGCATTGTCGGCCTGCGACGCGCTGCCGGCGGCGTCGTAACTTTTTCTGTTTGGTGGCATTGGCGGCCTTTGCTATAAGGAAGTAACTTCGCTCCCGCCCGGCGGGGGCCAGGTCAAAAACGCATGGAACTGTCGGGACGAGTTGCCCTGGTGACCGGAGCCGCGCGCGGCATCGGACGTGAGATCGCACAGCGACTTGCGTCTGCGGGTGCATCCGTGGCCGTCGTCGATGTGGCCGAAGATGCGGTGCAGCAGGCGGCCGCGGAGTTGTCGCGACCCGATCAGGTGGCGCGCGGATATCGCTGCGACGTATCGTCGCTGGAAGCGTCCCTGGAGCTCGGCGAGCGCGTGCTGGCCGATTTCGGCCGTGTCGACATGCTTGTGAACAACGCCGGCATCACCAAAGATCGATTGTTCGTGCGCATGACGGCGGAAGATTGGGCCGCCGTGCTCAATGTCAACCTGACCGGTGCGTTCAACGTCACCAAGGGTGTTGCGCCCGCGATGCTCAAAGCGCGCGCGGGATCGATCGTCAACATCGCGTCGGTGGTCGGACAGATGGGAAACCCGGGACAGGCCAACTACGCGGCGAGCAAAGCGGGCCTCATCGGGCTCACCAAATCGCTCGCCAAAGAATTTGCGCCGCGCGGTGTGCGCGTCAACGCGGTGGCGCCGGGATTCATCCGCACACACATGACGGATGCGCTTCCTGAAGATGTGCAGGCTCAGATGAAACAGATTATTCCGCTGGGCCGTTTCGGAGAGCCCGTGGACGTGGCCAATGTGGTGATGTTCCTGGTTTCGGATACATCGGCCTACGTTACGGGGCAGGTCATCAACTGTGATGGCGGTATGATTACGGCGCGCTGAACGCGGCGACCGTCCAACGAGGAGGAGAACCTCATGTCGGAGATCGAAGCCAAGGTAAAGAAGATCATCGAAGAGAAGCTGTCCGTGAATGCGGACCAGATCACCAACGGCGCCCGATTCGCCGAGGATCTGAAGGCGGACTCGCTCGACACCGTCGAGCTCGTCATGGCGCTCGAAGACGAATTCGGTCTGGATATTCCGGACGAGGAAGCCGAGAAGATCAAGACCGTGCAGAACGCGATCGATTACATCACCGCCAAGGCAGGTTAGGACCGCCGCGTTCATGGCATGACGCTGTGGGCCCCGGGGCACACGGCGCGCGGCAGCATTTATGGCGAATTCAAACCGACGAGTTGTGATCACGGGCGTGGGCCTGGTGACGGCGCTTGGCAACAGCAACGCCGACACCTGGAACGGTATTGTCGCCGGGAAAAGCGGTGCCGCCAACATCACCGCCTTCGACATCAGCGCATATCCCACGCGCTTCGGTTGCGAGGTTCGTAACTTCGAGGCCTCGGAGTTCATGGATCTCAAGGACAGCAAGCGCACCGACCGGACCGTGCACCTCGCCATGTGCGGTGCGCGCCAGGCCCTGGCGGGCATCGACTTCGAAAAGCTCGATCGCAACCGCATCGGCGTGGTGATCGGCTCCGGCATCGGCGGCATCTACACCTTCGAGAGACAGCACACCATTCTGATGGAGCGCGGGCCTGACAAGGTGAGCCCGTTCTTCATTCCGATGATGATCGCCGACATGCCCTCGGGCTATGTGTCGATCGCCTTCGGTCTGAAGGGTCCGAACTATGCCACCGTGTCGGCGTGCGCGTCGGGCGGCAACGCCATCGCGGATGCGTTCATGCTGATTCGTCTCGGCTACGCCGATGCCGTGGTTTCGGGCGGCACGGAAGCGGCCATCTCTCCCATCTCGCTCGCGGGCTTTTCCAACCTGCGTGCACTGTCGCGCCGCAACGACGCTCCCGAGAAGGCGTCGCGCCCGTTCGATGCGGAGCGTGACGGATTTGTCATCGGCGAAGGTGCCGGCATCGTGTTCGTGGAAGAGCTCGAGCACGCGAAAAAGCGCGGTGCCAACATTCTCGCGGAAATCATCGGCATCGGCGTCACCGGCGACGCGTATCACCAGACCTCTCCCGCGCCGGACGGCGAGGGAGCCGTGCGCGCCATGCAGATGGCGATCGATGACGCCGGCATCAAACCGTCCGACGTGCAGTACGTCAATGCGCACGGGACCAGCACCGAGCTCAACGACGCCAGCGAGACGGCGGCCATCAAGAAGGTTTTCGGCGATCACGCCTACAAGCTCGCGGTGAGCTCGACCAAGTCCATGGTCGGTCACCTGCTGGGTGCCGCTGCCGGCGTCGAGGCCATCTTCTGCGCGCTTGCCATCCAGAACGACATCATTCCGCCGACCATCAACCAGGAGCACCCGGATCCCGCGTGCGACCTGGACTACGTGCCCAACACCGCGCGCAAGCAGCGCATCGACGTGGCGCTCTCCAACACGTTCGGGTTCGGCGGGCACAACGCTACCATGATCATGCGCCGGTACTCGGACGGGTAGGCGGCGCGCATGCAGGGCCTGCTCCGAAAACTGCGCGCCCGCCTCAAGACGAAGCCCGTTCCCACGCTGCCGGGAGGCGCCGGCCGTCTCGAGCAGCTCGAGCGCATCCTCGACTACCGCTTCCGCGACCGCAATCTGTTGATCGCGTCACTCGTGCACCGCTCCTACTACGCGGGCACCGAGGCCAGCAATGCGCTCAATTCGAACGAGCGCATGGAATTTCTCGGCGATTCGGTGTTGTCGCTGGTGGTGAACGATTATCTCTACGAGCATTATCCGGAGCGCACCGAGGGCGAGCTCACCAAGATGAAATCGGTGGTGGTCAGCAAGCAGGTGCTGGCGCACCTGGCCAAGAAGATCGACCTGGGATCATTCGTGCTTGTCAGTGACAACGCGCAGAAGGCGGGCGTGAGCGAGATGCACAGCGTGCTGTCCGACACGCTGGAAGCGGTATTCGGCGCGGTGTTCATCGACGGCGGATTCGAGGCCGCGCGCAAAACCATCCTCAAGGTGCTTCCCGACAATCTCGGCGACGTCGTGTACCAGGCCGACGCCATCAACTACAAGAGTCTCTTGCAGGAATACATCCAGGCGCTGCACAAGGTCCCGCCGCGTTACCGCGTGCACTCCACCACGGGTCCCGATCACGACAAGCAATTCTCCGTGGAAGTGGTCGTGAAGGGAAATATTCTGGGGCAGGGAAACGGAAAGACGAAAAAACACGCCGAACAGGAGGCCGCGCGCGAGGCATATCGCCGTCTCACCAACGCCTCACTCGATGGCTGATCCCGCCTCGTGATGCCGCGGACTTCCCGAAAGTCCGGGCATGTTTCCTGCAGAATGCTCCGCCGTGGGCCGTCCCGAAATCAAGATTCCTCCCGCACCCTACGTCTACGGTGGCGACAACCCGCAGCTCTGTCACGATTGCCAGCTTCCGTGCAAGCTCGACGAGACCAGCCCGGATTGTTTTCGCCGCTTCGTGCTGCAGGGAATGCTGCAGTGCACATACTTCGTGTACGGCTACTGCTTTCTCGACGCGCCGGGTTGCGTGTTCGACAACGGGGGCGTGCACGACTCGTACTGGGTGCAGGTCCTGCGCGACTACTTCCACAATGTGGCATCGCGTGAAATCGACCAGTCCGATTTCGCAGCCCGGCGCGCGCAGCTCTTGAACCTCGTCAACGAGCGCATCGACGATCGCCAGGTCTCGCTGTGCCGCTACCTGGAAGAGATCTATCACCGCGCGCTCCAGGACGGCGGCGGGTTGTCGGAAGACGTCATGGGCCGTCTCGACGACGCCTACCTGTCACTGCTCGCCGGAACTTCTCGTAAGCGCTAGGTTCCGCAGACGCATATCGGTCCAGCGCGCCGGATTCTCGCCTGTCTCGCTATTGCAAAATATGTCTCAAGAAGTACGGCGCTTTGGACCGATATGCGTCCGCGGTCACGTGCTTGTGAAAAAATGAATTACTGCCGTAGCGGCAGTAGACACAGCTTGCACAAGCGCGACGTACTCACCGACATACCAACCAACGAAGGAAACGATGCATGTGTGCGCCCGCGAGCGAAGCCGCTAAAACCAGTAGGAGCCTTCGATGAGGAAT
>DATNGX010000227.1:0-2050 GCA_035605755.1 Candidatus Krumholzibacteriia bacterium | reverse complement strand
GAGAAGTATTACGCGGTGTTCGACATGTACAACCCGATGTGGGCGCTGATGACGCCCGAAGCGAGCCAGAAAGTGCGCATCGGGAACTACATGCGGCTGTTCGACGAGGGACGAAAGCGCGTACGCGCATGGGAAAAGGCGAACGTCAAATAGAACCGTCGTCTCGAGCCGCCCTTCCTAAAACTCTGATGCGATCGCCAAGAAGTCGGTCTTGGATTTTGGAAAACTTCCGCCACGGCATAAATGCTATCCTGAGGCCCCAGCCAGCTTTGGAGCGAGCCCCCACGCCGACCGCTTCCTTTCTTGATGAACGCGCCGGCGCTGCCCTCACCAGAGAATTGTTCGGTCGATGACAGATGCATCGTTATCAGTCAGAAAGGTGTCTCATTATGAAACTCTCGATCCAGGTCACCGCGCTCGTCGTGGCGGCCACGTGTTTCTCAGTCATGGCGGCGGCCGCGCCGCCCAAGACGCAACCCAAGACGCAGCCCAAGGCGGGGGCCACGCGCACCGAGCACGATCTGCTCGGTGACAAGCAGGTTCCTGCCAACGCGTACTACGGTGTGCAGGCGCTGCGCGGCATGGAGAACTTCCAGCTCTCCGGCGTTGCCATCAATCACTACCCCGGTTTCGTGGAAGCGTGGGCCATCGTGAAGCTCGCCGCAGCGCGCGCCAACACCCAGGTGGGTGCGATGAAGCCCGAGCGCCTGGCCATGATCGAGAAGGCATGCAAGGCCATCATGGACGGCAAGTATCACGACCAGTTCCTCGTGGACTGGTACCAGGGCGGTGCGGGCACGTCGACAAACATGTGCGCCAACGAAGTGATCGCCAACGTCGGCCTGGAATTGGGCGGACACAAGAAGGGCGAGTATCAGTTCCTCGAGCCGCACGACGACCTCAACATGTCGCAGTCGACCAACGACTCGTACCCCACCGCGATCAAGGTGGCGCTCATCATGCGCAACGACAAGTTGTGCGCCGAGCTCGAACAGCTCTCGGCTTCGTACAAGAAGAAGGGTGCCGAGTATCTCACCATCGTGAAGATGGGACGCACGGAGCTCCAGGACGCGGTGCCGATGACCGTGGGCCAGGAGTTCTACGCTTTCGCCGCGTCGCTCGACGCCGAGATTGCGCTCCTGCGCGACGCCGAGAAGTATCTCTACGCCGAGAACATGGGTGCCACCGCGATCGGCACCGGCATCAACGTGCCCAAGGGATATCCGGAGGCGTGCGCCAAAGAGCTCGCCAAACTCACCGGCAAGCCCATCGTCATGGCGGACGACATGATCGCCGCGACGTGGGAGCAGCAGGGTTTTGTGGTTTACTCCTCTGCTTTGAAGAGCACGGCGGTCAAGCTCTCCAAGCTTGCGAGCGACTTGATCCTGCTCGCGTCGGGCCCGCGCGCGGGACTGGCCGAGATCAATCTTCCCGCCATCCAGCCCGGCTCGTCCATCATGCCCGGCAAGGTGAACCCGGTGGTGCCCGAAGTCGTCAACTGTGTCGCGTTCCGCGTCATGGGCAACGACGCCACGGTCGCCATCGCGTCGCACGCGGGACAGCTCCAGCTCAACGCCTACGAGCCCGTGAGCGGCATCTGCATGATTGAATCGCAGCACCTGCTCTACAACGTGTCGCAGCTTCTGCGCACCAAGTGCGTCGACGGCATCACCGTCAACGAGAAGGTGCTGGAGCATTACATGGAGACCACGGTGGGCATCGTGACCGCGCTCAATCCCGTGCTCGGCTATGAAAAGGCCACCGAGATCGCGAACGAAGCCTACAAGAGCGGCAAAGGCGTGCTGGAAGTGATCCGTGAGAAGAAGCTTCTGACCGAAGAACAGATCAAGGAGCTCCTCGATCCCATCAAGCTCACCAATCTCGACCCCAACAAGTACAAGAAGTGAACCGGAAAGAAGGAGATGTCATGAAGATCAGTCGAATCGCATTATCGTTCCTCATGGCGCTCGCGCTGGCCACCAGCGCGGTCGCGCAGACAACCAAGACCAAGGCTCCGGCCCAGCCCAAGAAGCCGCACATCGTGATCCTT
>DATNGX010000226.1:0-7151 GCA_035605755.1 Candidatus Krumholzibacteriia bacterium | reverse complement strand
AAGGTCATCACGTATTTCCCCGGCAACGCCGCCGCCGGCTTCGATTCGCACCAGGGTGCAGTGCTGCTCTTCGAGCCCGAACACGGCGCTCTGGTGGCGGTGATCGACGCCAGCTCCATCACCGGCATCCGCACCGCGGCGGCGAGCGGTGCGGCGACGCGCGCGCTCGCGCGAGACGATGCGGGCGACCTCGCCATCATCGGCACCGGCGTGCAGGCCATCACGCACCTCGAAGCGATGTCGGTCGTACGAAAACTCCACCGCGTCCGCGTATGGGACAGACACGCGCGCAACGCGCGCGCTTTTGTGGAAAGAGAGTCGGCAAGACATCGAATTGACATTGAGGTGATGGCATCCGCGCGCGAAGCGGTCGTGGGTGCTGATATCATTTGCACCGTGACCGCATCGAAGGATCCGGTGGTGAACGGTGAGTGGCTTGCATCGGGCGCACACATCAACGCCGTGGGCGCGTGCTTTCCCGAAGCGCGCGAGCTGGACACCAACGCCGTCGTCCGCTCGCGGCTCTTCGTCGACAGGCGCGAGTCGGCTCTGAACGAGGCCGGCGACGTCCTGATCCCCAGAGCCGAGGGTGCCATTGGCGATGACCATATCGTGGGTGAGCTGGGCGACGTGTTCGGGGGGAGGGTGCCCGGCCGTCAATCGGCCGGCGAGATCACCCTCTTCAAGTCCCTGGGGATCGCGGTCGAAGACCTGGCAGCGGCCCACCATGTCTGGAAGAAGGCCCGGGCGGCAGGAGAGCCCGGGGTCGAATTCGGGGGGCACCGTATCGGCTGAGCCCGGAGGGGTTTGGCCATCCGGGGCCCGGGCATACATTTGTGAAGGACGGTAACGGTCTTAGACCCGTCCGGCCCCATAAGCCCCCGGCCCTTTAGCACTTGCCCCGGTTCCCGGCCTTTGGTAATCTCCATCGCTTACTGGCCCAGTTTCCTGGAAGCCGTTCGGACGGTCGTGCCACCCGGTCCGCTCTCCCGTTTCGAGCCAGAACAACCAGTTGTGTCGTGCAGCGCCCGATGGCGTGCATGACGCCGGGTGCGCGTGCATGTTCCAGAGCCTGACGGAAAAATTCGAGCGCGTTTTTGCGCGCATCCGTTCGCGCGGAAAATTGTCCGAGGAGGACGTGCGCGAGACGGCGAAGGAAGTTCGCCGCGCGCTGCTCGAGGCGGACGTCAACTTCCGCGTGGTGAAGGACTTCACTGCGCGAATCGAAGAGCGGCTGATCGGGGAAGAAGTTCAGAAGAGCTTCACCCCGGAGCAGCAGATCGTTCGCGTCGTCAACGATGAGCTGACGCAGCTGCTCGGTGGAACTGTCGCACCGTTCCACCTCAAGCGTCCCACCAGCGTCATCATGGTGGTGGGCCTGCAGGGATCGGGCAAAACGACATTCTGCGCCAAGCTCGCGGCCATGCTGCGCAAGCGCGGACGCAAACCGCTCCTGGTCGGTCTCGACGTGTACCGCCCGGCGGCCATGGATCAACTCGAGATCCTGGGCAAACAGATCAATGTCCCGGTGGCGCGCGCCGACAACGGCGAGACCGATGTGCTCGCACTCTGGCGCCGCGCCCAGGAGACCGGGATTCAGAAGTTGTGCGACACGCTGATTCTCGACACGGCGGGCCGTCTGCACGTCGATGCCGAGATGATGGCGGAGATCGCGGCGCTCTCCAGAGCGGCCGATCCGGAAGAAACGCTCCTCGTCCTCGACAGCATGACGGGACAGGAAGCGGTGAACGTCGCGAGCGCGTTCAAAGAACGCGTCCAGGTGAGCGGCATCGTGCTCACCAAGCTCGACGGCGATGCGCGCGGCGGTGCCGCGCTCTCGGTGCGCGCGGTGACGGGAGTGCCCATCCGCTTCGCGGGAACGGGCGAGAAGCTCTCGGATCTCGAGCCGTTCTATCCGGAGCGCATGGCGTCGCGGATTCTCGGCATGGGCGACGTGATGTCGCTGATCGAGAAGACGCAGCAGTCCATCGACGTCAACGAAGCCGCGGCGCTCGAAAAGAAAGTTCGCTCGCAGTCCTTCGACATGCAGGACTTCCTGGGCGAGATCCAGCGCATCAAGAAGATGGGTCCGCTGGACGAGATGCTGAAGATGATCCCGGGCGCGTCGCGGATGATGCCGCAGGGCGCACAGGTCGATCCGAAGCACATGAAGCGCGTGGAGGCGATCATCTACTCCATGACGCCGGAAGAGCGGGCGCGGCCCCATCTGATGGATGGTAGCCGTCGCAAGCGGATCGCGAAGGGCAGCGGCACCACGGTGCAGGACGTGAATGCGCTGCTCAAGCAGTTCGAAGAAATGAAAAAGATGATGAAGATGGTCGGTAACCTGCAGAAACGCAAGAAAGGCAGACGGCTCGGATTCTAGAGCCGTGGAGGTATAGAAAGTGTCGGTAAAACTCAGACTCAAGCGCATGGGCACGAAGAAGCGCCCGTTCTATCGCATCGTGGCCACGGATTCGCGCAACCGTCGCGACGGACGCTTCATCGAGGAGCTCGGCTACTACGATCCGCTCACGGTTCCGCCCAACATCAAGTTGGAAGAAGAGCTCATCTACAAGTGGCTCAAGAACGGCGCCATTCCGTCACCCAACGTCGAGGCTCTCATGCGCCGCATGGGCACGATGAAGAAGTGGCAGTTCGTGAAGGAAGGCGTCGCCGCGGACGAGGTGGACGCGAAGGTCGCTGCTCTCACGGAAAAAGAGACCAAGGGTCTCAACACCGAGGAGCGCCGTCGCCGTTTCCAGTCGAAGCAGGTCTCCAAGAAAGTCAAGGCTGCCGCCGGCAAGGCGACTGCCTCCGAGGGCGCATAGCCCGCGTGGCATAAATGGCCGAGGCATCGAGGCAGTCGATCCAGGCGATGATCGAGTACATCGCGACATCGCTGGTGGATGACCGGAGCTCCGTCGAGGTGAAGGAATCCACCAAGGAGGACTACATCGTGATGGAGCTGACCGTGCGGCCGGAGGACCTGGGCAAGGTGATCGGAAAGAACGGACAGACCGCGCGCGCCATTCGCACGCTTGTGAACGCGGCCGCGAGCCGCGCCGGCGAGAAGATCATCTTCGAGATCCGCGAATGAACCCGGTCAGCGAGGTGTTTCTCGGGCGCTTCGTCAAGGCGTTCGGCATCAAGGGCGAGCTCAAGCTTTACGCCTCGGGTGATTTCTGGTTCGACGCGCTGGAGTCGCAGCACCTGTACACCATGCGCGACGGCGGGGACGAGAAGCGCAACGTCGTGATCGAGTACGCGCAGGCGCACTCGAAGCAGTACATCGTGAAGCTCGAGGGCATCGACGAGCGCAGCCAGGCAGAAGCGGAAGTCGGCGCGTACCTGTTCATCGACATGCAGGAGCCCGACGTGGATCTGCCCGAATACGAGCTGCCCTTCCAGGTGATGGGCATGCTTGTCAAAACCGAAGACGGGCGCGACCTGGGTCACATTACCGACGTGATCGCGTCGCCCGGGCAGAACGTGTACGAAGTAACGGCCGAGGGCGGCAACAAGGTGTTGATCCCGGCGGTGGACGCATTCATCGTCGCGCGCAATTTCGACGACGGTGAAATGACGGTCCGGCCGATTCCGGGACTGTTGGACGGGTGAGTGTCGTGCGCATCAATGTGGTCACGATTTTTCCGGAGACCATGGATGCAGTGTTCGCGATCGGAATGCTTGCGGTCGCGGCCAAGAAGGGCATCGTCGAATTCAGGACGAAGAGCCCGCGCGAATTCACCAGCGACGCGCACCGCACCGTGGACGATTCGCCCTTCGGCGGCGGCGCGGGCATGATCATGATGGCGCCACCGATCGTGGACGCCGTCGAGAGTTTTGGAATTGCTCCCGGCTCACCGGTGATTCTGATGAGCCCTTCGGGCAAGCGCTTCGACCAGGCGGCCGCACAGCGGCTGTCGCAAGAGAAAGAGCTCACCTTCATCTGCGGACGTTACAAAGGCGTCGACGAGCGGGTGAAAGAGCTGGTGGTGACGGAAGAGATTTCGCTCGGAGACTTTGTGCTCTCGGGCGGTGAGTTTGCGGCCGCGGCGGTGATCGAAGCCGTTGTGCGGCTCAAGGCCGAGGTGCTGGGCAATGAGGAGTCGGCCAACAGCGACTCGTTTGCGCCGGGACGGGAAGGGCTCCTCGACAGCGCGTGGTATACGCGCCCCGCGGAATACCGCGGGCTGCGCGTCCCCGACGTCCTGATGTCGGGCCATCACGCCGAGATCGAGAAATGGCGGCGCAAGTCGTCTTTGGAGCGCACGAAACAGCACCGACCTGACTTGTTGAATTTGGATCAGAAAAATCGTTCGTAGCCGAGTGCAAGGAGGCAGTGGTATGAACATCATGGACCGTATCGACGCGAGGTCGATGTCTAAGAAGG
Organism: Candidatus Krumholzibacteriia bacterium; assembly: GCA_035605755.1. Lineage (GTDB taxonomy): Bacteria > Krumholzibacteriota > Krumholzibacteriia > WVZY01 > JAKEHA01 > JAKEHA01. The sequence goes on along the minus strand of DATNGX010000226.1, from coordinate 2,755 downwards.
CCCACAACTTTGAGGTGGGCGACACCGTCAAGGTCATGGTGCGGGTTGTCGAAGGCAACAAGGAGCGCGAACAGGCGTTCCAGGGCACCGTCATCAAGCAGAACGGAAAAGGCATCAGTGAGACGTTCACCGTTCGCAAGGTCAGCTCCGGCATCGGTGTCGAGCGCGTGTTCCCGCTGCATTCGCCGAACGTCACCAAGATCGAAGTGCTGCGCAAGGGTCGTGTACGTCGTGCCAAGCTCTACTACCTGAGGAAACGCGTTGGCAAAGCCGCCCGAATCCAGGAGAAGCAGGAAAAGCGCGAAGGAAAGCCGGCCCGCGGCGAGTAATCCGCGCGACAGCGCGGAGCCTGTGTCCGCGGGACGCACGCAGCTCACGCCTGCAAAAAAGCGAGCCGAAGCGACACTTCGACGCCGTTTCAAGAAGCTCTGTGCTTTCGATCGAGAGTTCGAAACGCAGGGCTTCTCTGTTATTGCCGGTGTCGACGAAGCCGGACGCGGCGCGCTCGCCGGTCCGGTGGTGTGCGCCGCCGTCGTCCTGCGCGACGAATCGCCGCTCTTGCGCGTGAACGATTCCAAACAGATCGAAGAGGACGAGCGCGAGGAGTTGTTCGCCGAGATCGTGGCCAACGCCCTCGCGGTCCGGATCTCCTTCGGCCAGCCCGCCGCCATCGACCTCCACAACATTCTCCAGGCCACGCTCATGAGCATGCACCGGGCGGTGGATGCGCTGCGCCCCCGGCCCGACCTCGTCCTGGTGGACGGCCGCGAGCTCTTCCAGTGGGACGGGCGCATGATCCCGGTCATCAAGGGCGACGGCAAGAGCCTGCGGGTGGCGGCGGCCTCGGTCGTGGCCAAGGTGGCCCGGGACCGGCTCATGCGCCGGCTGCACCTTCGCTATCCCGCCTACGGCTTCGACCACAACAAGGGCTATGGCACGTCCGACCACTGGGATGCCATCCGTGCCCACGGCGTGGCCGACGTGCACAGGAAGTCCTTCGTCCTGAAATACGTTGCAAACAACCTTTCGATGTTCTAATTATTATTGCAGTTGGGTGAAGTGGTGCAGTGTCGGGTAGGGAGGTGCGGTGGGGATGCACACGAAACAAACCGGCCAGTGGGGCGAGGAAATCGCCGCCCTGTTTCTTCGTCTCAAAGGGTTCGAGATTCTTTATACCAACGCGCGCTACGAGCGTCGCGAAGTCGATCTGGTGGTGCGCGACCATGCCACGCTGGTGGCGGTCGAGGTCAAGCTCCGGATCGGCAACCGGTACGGAGCCGCCGTCGAGGCCATCGACGAGCGCAAGTTGATGCGGCTGCGCACAGCGCTGACCGGCATCGCCAAAGAGCTCGGACTCGGACTGTCGCCGCGCATCGATGTCGTCACCATCGACATGGAGCCGGGCGGCGAGAGCATGAAGATCGAACACTACGCCGGTGTGAGGTGACACAAGCGCAATGCCCCGTTCGAGGTGATCGGATTGAAGAGATTTCTGTTGGTTCTTGTCGCGGCTCTCGTCGCGATGTCTTGTTCCTCCGTCAAAAAAGTGGTCGTGAAGGACATTCCGCTCGAGGAGCAGGAAGCCGTTCTCGACAAATACAAGGATCGCGACGTGTGGACGCGCGTCACCATTCACGACATGGGTGACGGCGGCTCCATTCCGCGCGACGAAAAAGTGATGATTGCCGACGTGGCCATGCACTACAAGGGCTCCGTCACGGTGCAGACGCTCAAGAAAAAGAACCGGATCGTGCAGGGTCTCGAGCTCGACCGGCCGCTCACGCCCGAGAAGATCGACGCCAAGCTGAACGAATTGTTCTGGTTCGACGATCCCACCATCCGGCACGTCAAGTTCATCCACAAGTATGGAAAGAAAACGGCGCAGGCCATCATGGACCACCAGCTCTTCGTGGGCATGCCCGCCGCGGCCGCGATGGATTCGTGGGGTCCGCCCACGAGCAAGCAGACCAACGAGCTGCAGGGAATCATAAACGAGCGCTGGATCTATCCCACGGACAACGCGAAGAAGACCAAGGCGCTGGACTTGCAGAGCGATGCCAAGACCAAGGGCGAGCTGCTGGTGAAGCGCTGGGACGAGTGAGGGACACACGCGCGACAGCGCGTGAATGAGTTTCAAGAACGGGCGTTCGGATGAACGCCCGTTTTTTTTGCTACCAGGTAGCGGGAACGACGCGGAGAATCTCTTCCGGAGTCGTCTTTCCGGCCAGTAGTTTTCTCCCGGCATTCGATAGCAGCGGCTCGGCGCCGTCGCGGCGCGCCAGCTTCGCGATGTCGGGTTCGTCGGCGTTGTCGCGGATCATGACGCGCATGGCGTCGGTGAGCTCGATCACCTCGAAGGCCGCCGTGCGTCCGAAGAAGCCCGTCTTTCTGCACTTCTCGCAGCCCACGCCTCGTCGGACCTGCGACTGATCCACGTCGCCGGCAAGGCCCAGGAGCTGGAGCGTTTCCGCGGGCACGATGTCGGACTCGCCGCATGCATCGCACACCAGGCGCATGAGTCGCTGCGCCACGAGGCCGATCACCGTCGAGGCCACCAGAAAGCGCTCGATGCCGAGATCGACCAGGCGCGTGATGGCGCCGATGGCGGTATTGGTGTGGAGCGTCGAGAACACGAGGTGTCCGGTGAGCGCTGCCTGCACGGCATACTGGGCGGTTTCCGGGTCGCGAATCTCGCCCACCATGATGATGTCGGGATCCTGGCGCAGGACGCTGCGCAGCGCGCTCGCGAATGAAA
>DATNGX010000225.1:0-4184 GCA_035605755.1 Candidatus Krumholzibacteriia bacterium | reverse complement strand
CCACGCGATCTTGGACGGCACCTGCGAATACATGCGGCCGTAGATCTTCGGGAACCAGTGGTGAATTCCCGCGAACAGGGCGAAGCCGAGTCCGCCGAAGAGAATGTAATGGAAGTGCGCGACGATGAAGTACGTGTCGTGCACGTGAACGTCCACCGAAAGCACGCCGATCATCATGCCGGAAAATCCGCCGACCATGAAGATGAAGATGAAGGCCAGCGCGTAGAGCATCGGTGTCTCGAGCTGGATGGAGCCCTTGTACAGCGTGCCCACCCAGTTGAAGACTTTGACCGCGCTCGGGATGGCCACGATCATGGTGAGCAGCGAGAACACGAAGTTGGCCATCAGGCTGTTGCCGGAGACGAACATGTGGTGGGCCCAGACGATCGAGCCGAAGAGCGCGATCGCAATCGACGACATGGCGACGAAGCTGTATCCGAAGATGGTCCGGCGCGCGTGCACCGTGATGACCTCGGAGATGACACCCAGGCCGGGCAGAATCATGATGTAGACGGCCGGGTGCGAATAGATCCAGAACAGATGCTGATAGAGAATCGGGTCGCCGCCCTTGACCGGATCGAACACGCCGATACCGAAGCTGCGCTCGATCATGATCAGGACCATGGTGATGCCGATCACCGGCGTTGCCACCACCTGCAGCCAGCCCGTCGCATACACGGCCCACACGAACAGCGGCATGCGCATGAAGCCCATGCCGGGCGCGCGCATGCGGTGAATGGTGGTCACGAAGTTGAGGCCGGTCAGAATCGACGAGAAGCCCAGCACGAACACGGCGAACGCCGCCAGCGTGACGTTGGTACCGGTGCGGATGCTGTAGGGCGCGTAGAACGTCCAGCCCGTGTCCGGAGGCCCGGCGCCGGTGAACAGCGCCAGGATCGCGAGCACGCCGCCGAAGGCGTACAGCCACCACGACAACAGATTGAGGCGCGGGAACTGCACGTCCTTGGCGCCGATCATGATGGGAAGCACGAAGTTCCCCATCGATGCCGAAAGCCCCGGGATCACGAACAGAAAGATCATGATCACGCCGTGGACGGTGAAGAACGTGTTGTACATCTGCGGTCCGACGATGGTGCGGCCGGGTTGGAACAGCTCGAGGCGGATCAAAAACCCGAGCGACATGCCGATCAGGAACCAGCACGTCATGAGCGTCAGATACATCAGCCCGATCTTCTTGTGATCGGTGGAGAAGATCCACGACGCGAACCCGGTGCCCCAGCGGCCCTTGTAGTGATAGAAATCGACTTCGTTGGCGTCGGGCGCGCTGACGTGCTCGTGCTCGACGTGACTCGGATAGACTGCCATGTTTTAGTGCACCTTCTTTTCGCGGCGCCGTCCCGACGCGGACACGAAGACGACCACGGCGGCGACGCCGACGAGCGTGCTCAAGCCGACCACGCGGGTCGCGTTCAGCACGAACTTCTCCCCTTTGGGGTCGTAGCTGAAACAGTACTTGTAGAACTTGACGACGGTCGCGCCGATGCGCCCTTCGCGCGCTTCCACCACCGCCATCTTGATGTCGAGGGGCAGATATTCCGACCCGGTCAGGTAGCGCGTGATCTTGCGGTCTTTCGACAGCACCACCAGCGTGGTCGGATGGGCGAAGCCGGTATCGTTGCGCTTGAAGCCGAAGCCCACTGCATTCGTGAACGCCGCCACACCGGCGGAATCGCCGGTCAAGAATGTCCACGCGTTGCGCGGATAGCCGTCGGGAAGGTTCCGGTAGTATTCGTCTTTGACGCGCGCCGAACCGGCGGGGCTGTCCGTCTCATCGAAGCTGATGGTGATGACGCGGTAGTCGCGGTTGGGCTCCATGTCGATCTTCTCGAGCTTGCCCAGCATGGTGGTCACTTCTTCGAGAAGCGGGCGACAAACCGACGGACATGTGTAATAGACGAGCGAGACAATGGTGGGGCGGTCGACGAGATCACCGAACTTCACGGTGTCGCCCTTCTCGTCGATGAAGGAAATGTCGGCCGGCACCTGGGACCCGAGCTTTTCATTGATGCCCACTTCGAGGGTGGGAAGCTGGGGACGCGCAAGCGCGTGCGAGCCTGCCAGAGCCACAGCGCACAGGCAGACGAATACTATAATGAGTGTCTGGCCAGACCGACTCAAAGCACCCTCATGGAGCGGCCCATCCGGTCACAATTTGGGAAAGATTGATTGGGATTTTTGGGCCTCGTGCCCGGATTCACAAAGCACCGCAAGCACTGTAAAATCGGCTCCCACATGTGTCAAGCGGGAATCCGTTCGGTGCATGCCGGGGAAATTTTTCACGCCTTCAGGCATCTCCCGACAGGAGCTTCAACATCTCGTCGGCACCCGTCACCGGCCGCTGACACGAGAATTTTCGGCAAACATAGACGGCCGCCCGGCCGTCCTCCCCGGGAAGCTGGTCTTTCGTGTACGGCGCGATCCGCGTGATGACACCCGCATCGTCGGATGGACGAAAAACAACCACCCGATTGGGCAGATAGACACTCTCCAGCGCGGCCGCCATCGCCTTGACGTCATCCGCTCCGCGTTTTCCTGATATCACGATCTCGAACGACGGCCCCAGCGTGAAGTCGACCGCGAACAGGAGCGCGCAGTGCGCCATGGGAGCGCGCGCGAGCTGGGCGCCGAACGCTTCCATCACGGCGCGGCCACGGCGGTCGTATTCCATGTCGCCGGTGTAGCGCGCGAGGCGGATCAAGTTGAGCGCCGCGGCGGAATTTCCTGACGGCAATGCCCCGTCGTACACCTCGCGCGGCCGCGCCAACAACGCCTCGGCGCCGCGGCGCGTCATGAAGAATCCGCCCGAGTCCTCGTCGAGGAAATTTTCAAGCATGAAACGCGTGTGCACGATGGCCCTTTCGAGGTGGCGTTCGTCGAAGGTGGATTCGTACAGCTCGAGCAGTCCCCAGGTGAGGAACGCGTAATCGTCCAGCATGCCGTCGATCGCGGCGTCGCCGTCGCGATAGCGATGCTTGAGTGAACCGTCGGCGCCGCTCATGCGCGCGGAGAGAAACTCCGCCGCGCGCAGCGCACGCTTGATGTGATCGGGCCGGTTGCACACACGCCCGCTGCGCGCCAGTGCCGCGATCATCAGTCCGTTCCAGTCGGTAAGTACTTTGTCGTCCAGGTGAGGACGAACGCGTTTGGAGCGCACATCGAGCAGGCGGCGGCGGATGGTCTCGATACGCGCCGTCAGCTCTCCCGCTTCCATTGCGAGGGCGCGGGCCGCTTCCGCGTGCGGACGCGGCAGGTGCAGGATATTGGCGCCGGTGCGATGGCCGCTGGCTTCTTCCAGAAAGTTTCCTTCCGCGCTCACGCCGAAATACGCGCACGCCACATCGGCGGCGGCGTGTTCGTCTCCGAGTGCCGCGACGATTTCGTCGCGCGTCCACACGTAGAACTTCCCTTCCACCCCTTCGCTGTCGGCATCCTCCGCCGAGTAGAATCCGCGCTCGGGAGCGGAGAGATCGCGCATCACATACTCCGCAATCTCCACCGCCGTGCGCGCAAAATCGGCGCGCCCGGTGGCCTGGCAGGCATCGGTGTACGCCATGAGCAGCAGCGCCTGGTCGTAGAGCATTTTTTCGAAATGCGGCACCAGCCACTGCGAATCGGTGGAGTAGCGATGAAAACCAAATCCGATCTGGTCGTGAATGCCGCCGCGATGCATGCGCTCGAGCGTGCTCGCCACCATGGCGAGCGCCCCGCCGTCGCCGGTGCGCTTCCAGTAGCGCAACAGAAAGAGCAGCGTGTGCGGAGACGGAAACTTGGGGCGTGAGCCGAAACCACCGTAGGTGGCGTCGAAGCGGGCGCTGAGCTCCTGGAAGGCGCTGCGCATCACGTCGAGACCGTCGACGGTGCTTCCATCCGCCTGCATCGCGCGCGCCAGTGCTTCGGCGACGCGTCCGGCGTCGGAGACGAGGCTCTCGCGCTGCTCCTTCCACGCGCTTTCGACGCGCGGAATGAAATCGCGCATGGCAGCGGGTGGAATGTACGTGGCGGCGAAAAACGGACGGCGGTCCGGCGTGAGCAGGATGCTGAGCGGCCAGCCGCCGCTTCCCGTCATCATCTGGCACGCCATCATGTACACATGATCGACGTCGGGGCGCTCTTCGCGGTCGACCTTGATGCACACGAACGCGCGGTTCATGAGTGCGGCGATG
>DATNGX010000224.1:0-7875 GCA_035605755.1 Candidatus Krumholzibacteriia bacterium | reverse complement strand
TACGGTGAACGCCGGCGTCGATCCGATGCCCGTGATCACGAGACGATCCGAATTGGTGCCGTCGTTGTCGAAGCGGATGGTGTACGTCGCCGCGACGGACGCGAGCACACTCTGGCTTTTCACCTGCAGCGAAGCCGGATTTTCGTACCAGTAATCGTAGAGATACGCCGTGGCGGCCTCGGTGGAGAGTTTTACCATCGCATCGGGCTGAAACGGGCGTACGGCCGGCTTCAGCGACACCGCGCCGATCACCCAGTAATCCACGCCGGAGAGACCCCACGTCATGGCCACGGACGCCGCTCCCGGTTCGATGCTGGAGCAACCCACCACCGCGCCACCATTGGAGCGCGAGTAGTCATTCCACAATTGTGTCTGACCCGTGCCCACCGTCGCGGTGGCGGCGTTGCCCTGCACGGCCATGCAATCGACCACGAGCTCGCCCGCCGCGCTCGGCACGGTCAGGGTCGCGAGATTGGTGCTGGCTTCGTTGGAGACAAATGAGCCGTTGGGTGTCGTCTGATTGACGCCGAAGAACGATGCGCTCCCGATGACGGCTTTGGCACTGCTCGAAAACGTCACCGACACATTGGCGGTGCCGATGGGCGGATTGATGAGACGCCACATCTCCATGCGTCGGTCATTGGAGCCGCTCCCACCGTCGAGGAAGCCGAGACGCGTGAGCGCGACGCCGTTGTACGTGCACGCAGTCACGGTCTTGGCGGAGTTGTAGACCGCAACGTTAACGATGAGCACGCGATCCATGCCGACGCCCACCGTGTGCGCAAAGGTGAAGGTGGTGTTGGTGCCAACGCTTGCCGAGGTCGCATCGAGCGCCACCGCACCCGAAGCGGACGCGGCAAAAATGGCCGCGAGAGAGGCCGTCAGAAACGACGCCGCGAGAATGCGTTTTACTGAGTTAGTTATCGACATGGCAATGGGTTGTTGTCGGATTCAGCTTGTAGCCGGCAAAGCACATGTTGCAAAATCCGCACCATGCCCCTGTCGAATGGAACCCGTCTCGGGCCCTACGAGATTGTGGGCCCGCTGGGCGCCGGCGGAATGGGCGAAGTGTACCGCGCACGGGACACGCGCCTCGACCGCACTGTCGCCGTCAAAGTGATCCCCGCACAACTTGCCGAGCAGCCCGAAGCGCGGCAGCGTTTCGAGCGCGAAGCCCGCGCGGTCTCCGCCCTCAATCATCCGCATATCTGCGTGCTCCACGACATCGGACAGGAAGGCTCGACCTTCTTCTTTGTAATGGAGCTGATCGAAGGCGACACATTGGCCGAGCGCCTGGAAAAAGGTGCAATGCCGCCCGACGAGTTCCTGCCCATCGCGATCCAGATCGCCGACGCGCTTGCGGTCGCGCACCGCGCCGGCATCGTGCATCGCGACTTGAAGCCGGGCAACGTCATCCTCACACGCTCGGGTGCCAAGCTGCTCGATTTCGGCCTGGCGCGCGCGACAGGGCTCAGTGCCTCGCGGAGCTCGCTCACCCAATCGCCGACGCTGACGCGCCCGCTCACCGCGGAAGGCACCATCGTCGGCACGTTCCAGTACATGGCTCCCGAGCAACTCGAGGGCAAGGACGCCGACGCACGCACAGACATCTTCGCCTTTGGCGCCGTGCTCTACGAAATGGCGACGGGCACGCGCGCCTTCGATGGCGAGAGCCAGGCGAGCCTCATCGCTTCGATCATCAAGGAGCAACCACGGCCGATGAGCGAGATCGTGCCGCTGACACCGCCTGCGCTCGAGCACATCGTGCGCCGCTCTCTGGCGAAGAAGCCCGACGATCGCTGGCAGAGTGCATTCGACGTCAAACACCAGCTCGAGTGGATCCGGAACGCCGGCTCGCAGGCGGGAGTTCCCGCGCCCGTCGCGGTGCATCGTCGTCACCTCACGCGAGCGTTAATGCTCACTTCGATCGTGTCCAGCGTCGCAGCGCTGGCGCTGTTATCGTGGATGGTCACGCATCGGCCACTCCCGTCGCAGGCGATGCGTTTCAGCATCCTGCCGCCGGAGCGCCACATTTTTGATGCTGCGCAACCCAACCTGGCGATAGCGCCGGACGGAAGCTCGATCGCGTTGATCGCATACGACAGTACCGGCGTGTCGCGACTGTGGATCCGGCGCATCGACGCGACCACATCGCGGGCGGTTCCTCATTCGGAGAGCCCGTTGCAACCTTTCTGGTCGCCGGATGGCAAGAGTCTCGGGTTCTACGCAGGCGGCAAATTGCGCCGTGTCTCGCTCGCGGACGGCGACATACAGACGCTCGCCGACGCTACCGAGCCTCGCGGGAGCTCATGGAACAGCGACGGCGATATCGTGTTCCAGCCCGCGGCAGCGGGCCCCATCATGCACGTGCGCGCGAGCGGCGGAGCGGTGAACGCGGTCACCGAGGTCGACACGGCCAACGGCGAGGTCGCCCACCGCTTTCCCTGTTTTCTCCCCGACGGGCGCGACTTTCTATACGTTGTGCTGCCGCCGAAAGACGGTCTGTTCGACGTTCGCATCGGATCGCTCGACGGCAAGAAGAGCGGCGTAATCCTGCGCGCGAACGGCACAGCCACCTATGCGCCGCCGGGCTATGTCCTGTTTCGACGCGAAGGCCGTGTGGTCGCGCAACGTTTCGACGCGCGTGACAAGAAACTCACGGGCGAGGCGATTCCGCTCGGAGAAGATGCCGGCCCGGCCGGTGGATGGACAGGAGCTCCTGCAGTATCCGTGTCGAATAACGGTGTTCTCGTTCACGCCGCCGGCGGCATTCTGAATACGAGGCTGACGTGGCTCGACCGGTCGGGGCGGGAGCTGGGGCGTCTCGCGTTGGCGCCGGGGAGCTACAGTCAGGGCCAGTTTGCGCCCGACGGATCGATGATGGTGGTCGCAAAGGCTTCATCCACCGGGACCCCGATCGATTTGTGGTTGGTGGACACCAGGCGTACGCTGGCCACGCGCTTCACGTTCGTCAACTCACTGCATACGATGCCGAGATGGTCGCCGGATGGAAAGAGCATCGTGTTCTCGTCCGCGCAGGACGGTCGAGAGAACATCTTTGTCAAAGCGGCCGACAGCGGGAGCGAAGAGAAACGACTGTTCATGTCCAAAACGCTGTTCACAAAACCGGAAGCCTGGGCTCCGGATGGTCGTGCGATCGTTTACAACACCATCACGGGAGAGACGGGGACCGACCTGTGGCTCTATCCGATGGAAAACAATTCGACGCCAAGGGCGCTGCTCTCCACGCCGTTTGACGAAAGTGGTGCGGCGATTTCGCCCGACGGACGCTGGATGGCGTACCGATCGAATGAAACCGGACGCTACCAGGTCTATATCCGCTCGTTCCCGGATATGGCGGAAAAACACCGCATTTCCGACGACGCACTGGGAACGTCGGATGCCGTCCTGGTCTCCTACTGGATCACATGGCGCTCAGACGGAAAGGAGATCCTGTTTCCAGGCTCGGACCGGATAACCGTCGTTTCAGTGCCGGTGAAAACGGCCGGTGGTTTCCAGGCCGAAGAGCCCCGGGCGCTATTTCGACTGGCCGTGAACACGTTCTACGTCGCGGTGGTTCCTACCGCCGACAAGTTCCTGAGCTTCTCCCCGGACACGGGCGGAATTCCCCCGGCTCACTCCGTCGTGCTCAACTGGCCGGCACTGCTGTCTCAGAAATAGTGTCGACGCCGTCGTGTGACGCTGTCCGCCGCGTGACACCGGCGGCGACGCCATGCTAAGATTCCAGCTTCGCCAGGTCGTTCACCTTCCGCGGGAAGTACATGCAATCAGCAAATAGAGTCAGGCTGGCCTTCGTGGGCTGCGGCGCGATTACGCGCATGGAGCACCTGCCGGCGGCGCTGCGTTCGCCGCTGGTCGAGGTTGCCGCGCTCGTCGACGACCGTGTCGAGAACGCGGTTGCCCTGGCCCGGATGTACGGGCTCAACGCGCGCACGGCGAGGAACCTCTCCGACGTCCTGGACGACGTACACGGTGTGGTGCTGGCGACACCCAACGACACGCACTACCCAATTGCGAAGCAGATCCTGGAGCGTGGCAAGCCGGTTCTGATCGAGAAGCCGATCACGACGCGCCATGACCATGCCACCGAGCTGTGCGCAATCGCGGAGAAACACGGCACGTTCATCTCCGTCGGTTATCGATTTCGTTTTTTCCCCAGCGCTCTCCTGCTCAAGAAATTGCTGGATGAGAATTTCTTCGGTCGTGTCATTTCGTTTCACTGCGAGTTCGGATCGGCCGGCGGGTGGACGCCCGTCTCGGGTTACAACATGGATCGCGCGCGGTCGGGCGGCGGCGTGCTGGTGATCAACGGCACCCATTTTCTCGATCTGGCGCTGTTCTGGTTCGGTGAACCGGTGGCCCACGTCTACCAGGACGACAACTATGGAAACGTGGAAGCGAACTGCAAGGGTGCATGGACCTACGACGGGCCGCGCGGACGCTTTGACGGAAGCTTCTTCTTCTCCAAGACCATCAAATTGACGAACCGCTTCCTGATCGAGACCGAACGCGGCCAGGTGGAGTGGTCGGCCGCGGACGCGGAACGGATTCGCGTCGTCGACAGGACCCGTCCTGATGTGAAATTCGAGCTTTCGCCCGCGCGCAACCCGGGCGCGGTCGATTCGTTTCGCGCGCAGATCGAGGAATTCTGCGCCAACACGCTGCATCCCGGCCGCATCAGCAGCGACGGGCCCAACGGGGCGCGTTCCATCCGGCTTATCGAAAACATGTACCGCGATGCCACGCGCCTGGACGAGAGCTGGCAGCCCACCCGCGTCTGATGAACAAACCACGCATCGCAATCGTTGGCGCCTCGGGCTTTGTGGGCGCCGCCCTCATCGAGCGCCTCTATTTTGACGACGCCTGGCGCGACCGCTTCGAGTACGTCGCGTTCATTCGCGGCTTCGGCAATGCCGCGCGCATCGCGCGCCTGCCCATCAAGATCGAATCACTCGACCTGCTCGACCCGCTGCGGGTGCGCACGGCACTGGCCGGTTTCGACGCCGTCGTCAACTGCACGCGCGGGGACTCCGCGCTCATGTTGAAGGGACTCGGAAACCTCATTCGCGCCGTCGAGCACAACGGTGTGCGCAAATTCATTCACCTGAGCAGCGTCACCATTTACGGCGAAGATCCGGCGCCCGAAAGCGCGCGCGAAGACGCACCGCTCAGCACGCAGCGTTCAGCGTACGGAGACATCAAGGCCGAGCAGGATGACATGGTGTTCGGCCTGCACCGCCGCGGTGTGCCGTCGATCATTCTCTGTCCCTCCAACATCGGTGGTCCGTACTCCGGACTGATCATCGAGGCGATCGCCAAACTGCTGGCGGGCGAGATCGTGCTCGTGGATGAGGGACGCAACCCGACCAACATCGTGCACGTCGACAATCTGGTCGAGGCCATGCTGGTGGCGCTGCAAAGCGACAAAGGGTGGGGAGAGCGCTACTTCGTGAACGAAGAGAAGCCGGTGACGTGGAAGCAGTTCTTCGAGGATCTGGCACCGATGGTGGGGGTCGAGCCGCGATTTCCCCTGGTCACGCGCGAGGAAGTGCTGCGGCACATGCAGAGCAGTGCACCGGCGCGCGCGGGGCTCAAGAGCCAGGCGGGCGCGCTGCTATCCACTGAATTTCGTGAAGGCCTGAGTGTGGTGCCCGCGTTCAAATCCATGAACGACTCGGCCAAGCGCGTGCTCAACAGCCTGAGTCCGGGCTGGCAGGCACGCATCCGCGGCCGCATCACGCGACCGATCGTGATTCAGCCCGTGCGCAATACGCGCAGCCTGGACCACAAGCTCACCACGGTGCAGGTCCGTCGTGTGTTCCACTCGCCGGAGAAGATCGCAAGCCAGCTCGGCTACAAGCACCTGCTGGATCGTTCGCGTGGGATGGAAACCACGCGCCGCTGGCTCGAGTTCGCCAATCTGATCCCCGCATCACATCCAGCCGTCGAGCCACACGTGAAGTGACGCCAGCGTAAAGAGCTGGAACTCGTCGGCCAGACTTTCCTTCGGCAGCAGCGGATCGCGCCGGTAACTGGGCGACGCATCCAGCCTGGACGCGAGATACGAGCGTACCTCCGCGTTCAGAATGTTGTTGCCCCCTCCTCCGAACCCCGTCTTGCGACGATCGGCATGTTCCGCCGAAATATGGCGGCGCACCAGCTCGCGCAGAATGTACTTGGGCGCGCCCGGGCGTTCCTTCATCCGGTCCGAGAGCCCGAACGCGAAGTTCATCACGTCGACGTCGAGCATGGGTGCGCGTCCCTCGACACCCGAGGTCATGGTGAAGATGTCGCAGCGCATCACCAGGAGCTCCGCCCAGCGAAAACTCACGTTCCACAACACGCTCAATGCCGCCGGGCTGTACTGCTCCGGATGGTTCACGTGCGACCGGATGGCAGCGTTCAACTGCCGGTACTTGTTGTGGCGCGGCCGTGCGCCGTACTTTCTTGCGATGATTCGCTCCGCCTGGTAATTCAAAAAAGGCTCGTAGAGAAAATCGCGGATGATGGTCTTGTTCGCGGCCGCATCGAAGCTGTCGGTCCAGTACGCGAGCCGGGTCTTGTGCGTATCCGGGCTGAACATGCGCGCAAGTCGCGCGCACAACGGGAGCAGCGCGGACGCGCGCTCGAGCTGCCGCATGCGTCGCAGGCCGTTCTCGAGATAGGTGAGGTAGCCGTTGTAGCCCATGAAGAGCTCGTCCGCGCCTTCGCCGGTCTCGATCACGATGACGCCGGTGGCGCGCGCCAGCTCGGAGAGCTTGGCGAGCAGCACGGACTCGGTCATGCCGGGCGTGCTGTTGGGCAATACCACCTCGTCCAGAATCCGGATGTACTCCGTGGTGTTGAGATCGATGGAGTGATGATTGGTGCCGTAGCGCTTCGCCACGGCGAGCGCCGCGGCGCCTTCGCGCAGCGAGTCCGCGGAGTCGCTCATGTCCACCGAGATGGTGTTGACGCGATCGGTGTGCCGCGACATGTAATGAACGATGAGCGCGGAGTCGATGCCTCCGGAGAGAAACACGCCGAACGGAACGTCACTGAGCATGCGCTTCTCGACCGCGCGATCGAGCAGGTGGTCGAGCGTGCGGATCGCGGTCTCTTCGTCGTCCAGGAGCTCGGAACGCGGTTTGAGCGCGAACTCGAAGTAGCGTGACGGCGTGGCCGGCGCCGAGAAGTTTTCGTCCGCCACGATGTAGCTCCCGGGCTCGAGCTTGTATATGCCGCGAAACAGGGAATGGGGAGCGCGCACACCGCCCATGGCGAGCACGGAGTAGAGACCATCGATGCTGACTTCTTTGCGGTAGTCACGGTCCCGCGAAATGACGCCGGGATCACTCGCCATCACCAGAGTGCGCCCCAGGAGCGCGTAGTAGAGCGGTTTCTTTCCCACCGGATCGCGCGCCATCACGCAGCACCGTTTGGCTTCGTCGACGAGGATGATCGCGAACATTCCCTCCAGCATCTTGAAGCAGGAGGTGCCGTATTCGCGGTACAGATGCAGGATCACTTCGGTGTCGGAAGTCGAGCGAAACACGACGCCGCGTTTCGCCAGATCGTCGCGCAGCGTCTGGAAGTTGTAAATTTCGCCGTTGTACGAGAGGTGCAGGTTGCCGTCCGGAGTGGTCATGGGCTGGTGACCGCGCTCGGAGAGATCGATGATGGCAAGCCGGCGGTGGGCGAGAACCCAGTCCTTGCGCGCGCCCTCCAGATATCCGCTCGCGTCGGGCCCGCGGTTGCGCATCATGTCGCGCAACGTTTCTATCTCGGGCCGGGAGCGCTCAACCGGCTGATGATCGATGTGGTAGTAACCGAGTATTCCGCACATAGAAATGAATCAGCGAGATGCCGGCAGGG
>DATNGX010000223.1:0-9706 GCA_035605755.1 Candidatus Krumholzibacteriia bacterium | reverse complement strand
CACGCTGGGCGAGATCGCCGAGAAGTATCACACCAGCGCCGACCGCATTCGCTCGTGGAACAATCTGTCGCGCCGCCGTCACATCTATGCCGGACAGCGCCTGAAGATCTATGTGAGCGAGTCGTACCAGCAGGCCGAGGTGCGCGACACGTCGTCGTCCACCAACGTCGTCGTCGCTGACGAGTCACGCTTCGAAAAGACGAAGCATGTCGTCGAGCGCGGCGAATCGCTGTACTCCATCAGCCGCCAGTTCAGCGTCTCGGTCCAGGACCTGATGTCGTGGAACGGCCTCGCGCGCTCGAGCATCAAGTCGGGCGACGTGCTGGTGGTGTGGAAGCCGCGCAGCATGGACAGCGGGTTGCGCTAGTCCCGACCGCTTCAATACAAAACGAAGAGGCCGTCTCGCACTGAGACGGCCTCTTTTTTTTCTGCGATCTCTATGAGCGTTAGAAGCTGGCGAGGATCGACACTCGGTGCGTGGCCTCGAAAGCATCGTGGTGCAGGTACGCGTAGTCGAGACCAAACATGCCGAAGTACACGCCCGCGCCCGCCGTCGGGTTCATTCCATCCACCGCACCCGCGCCGTCCATGCCGCCACGCAGCATGACGTGCTCCTGGAAGCTCAGCTCCAGGCCGAGATGCAGATCGGCGCTGAAGGTGTCGGTCCAGAATTGTGACGCGGTGGTGCGATCGTCGAAGAACACGTCGGCATCGGCCGCGAACAGAAGCGACCCTTTGAAGCCTGTCGAAACGAGCTTGTACGCGGTGCCCAGCTTGAGCATCGGATAGATGAATTCATTGGTGCCGGTGCTCCAGCTCAGATATGTGCCGGTGGCATCCTGCAGCTTTGCGCCCACCGAAAGGTGGGGCGTCAGAAAATCACGACGCAGATACCCGAGGTCGATACCGATGCCCATGCTCGACTCACCCGCGATTGCGTCCTGGTAGATGAGCTTGAGCGTACCGCCGACGTTGCCGTAGCGGGTCTCGAGTGCAAAGCTTCCCAGGCCCGCAAAGCTGTTGTCGGATTCATGTGGGAGCGTGGCCACGTCGTAGGGGTTGCCGTTCTTGTCGACAAGCTCTCCCTGGTCGATCTGGCCGTTGCCGTTCACATCGTTGAAAACGAGCTGGTTGGTGACGATCTGGTCGGGAACGCCAAGATGAATCAGTCCCACGCCGAACGCGGGCTTGCGGGCCGAGTCGATCAAGTGCGTGGGCTGGACGTAGGAACCGAAGTTGTAATTGACCAGGTCGCCGAACTGTTCGGCGTGCATGGCGAGTGCCTGGCGCTTCTCGATCCCCGCGATGCCGGCCGGGTTCCAGTACACGGCGGAGGCGTCGTCCGCCACGGCGCCGAATGCCCCGCCCATGCCCAGCGCGCGGGCCCCGGCGCCAAGCGCCATGAACTCGCCGGCCAGGCGCGTGGCCGCGGCGGGCGAAGCAATCACGAGGGGCAGCAACAGGACCAGTCCGGCGATACGAATCCGCATGGTCATCCTTGAAACGGGAGTCGGGGAGGTTTCTAGCAACTTCATGTATTAAGCAGGGGAGCCTGCCAGATTATACCGGTTTCGTCGACCACGTAGAAAGCTCGAAAATCGGCTCCCGTGGCGGCGGTCCGGCCACCCGCTCAGGCCAGCCCGTATTCCTTGATCTTCCGGTACAGGGTCCGCTCGGAGATGCCCAGGTAGTCGGCGGCCCGCCGGCGATTCCCCGCCGACCGATTGAGCGCTTCGCGCACGGCCGCGCGCTCGAGCTGGTTCAGGCTCAGCGTGCGATCGCCGGCCTCGGCCGCGTCGGGCCGCACTTCGCGACTGCTGTCGAATGGGCCAGACACGCCCGCTAAGCGGGCGCCGTCCCCGCGCACAAGCTGAAGGATCTCCCGGACGTCGCGATGGAGGGCAAGAATCGCCCCGTACAGCAACTCACGTTCTGCGTCGTCACGGCTTCGCCCCATGGCCACCGGGAAGAGTCCCGGCCCGGCATCGTCGGGTGCGAGGTGGGCATCGACAAGTGCGCGCGTGATGCGCGGCGCCGGCGAAAGCACCACGAGAGTTTCGACCACATTCTTCAACTCACGGATGTTGCCGGGCCATGACTGTTCCACGAGGCGCTTCATCGCGTCCGCCTCGACACCGCGCACCGACTTGTGATGGGTGCGATTGGCCTGGGCGATGAAATGCTGCACAAGCAGCGGAATGTCGTCGCGGCGCTCGCGCAAAGGCGGCAGATAAAGGTTCACGCCTTTCAGGCGATAATAAAGGTCCTGCCGAAACGCGCCGTCGCGCACCGCTTCCATGAGGTTGCGATTGGTGGCAGCAATCACGCGCACGTTGACGCGGAAGCCCGCGACGCCGCCGACGCGCATCACTTCCCCCGACTCCAGGACGCGCAACAGACGCACCTGCATGTTGGGACTCATCTCGCCCACTTCGTCGAGAAACACGGTGCCGCCGTTGGCCCGCTCGAACAGCCCGGCGCGCCGCGCCACGGCTCCGGTGAAAGCACCTTTCTCGTGGCCGAACAGCTCGCTCTCGAGGACACCCTCGGCCAGCGCCCCGCAGTTGATGGCTTCGAACGGATGGTTGTGACGCGGGCTGTGAACGTGAATGGCGCGCGCGATGGCGTCCTTGCCGGTCCCGCTTTCGCCCTGGATCAGAATGGGAACTTCGGTGGGTGCGACGAGAAGCACCGACTCGAGGAGGTCTTCGAGGTTGGGGTTGCGTCCGATGATGCCGGCGCGCGCTTTGAGCGACACCAGCGCGAGACGGTGTTCGAGCGTCGCGCGCAAGGCCGCCGGCTCGAAGGGACGCTCGACGTAGAGGTCGACGCCTTCGCGCTTCTCTTCCTGTTTGACGGCATCGGACTTGGGACCGCCCAGCACGATGGCATCCACGCCCGGGTTGGACTTGCGCGCGCGGCGAATGAGCGAGAGGTACGCCGGCTCGGCGGACTCGTCGATGACGAGGGCGGCGGTGGCGTCGGTAAGGGCGTCCATCAGCGCGGCGGTCGTGGGTACGAGCTCCACCCGCGCCCCGGCGCTGGAAAAGGCGGGTCCTCCCGCGGACTGGCGAATTGTCGCATCCGCGGAGAGGACCAGCACATGAACCTGCAGTGAATCAATCATTTCACTGCAAGAAATGTAACGACGCTATGTCAGGTTGTCAACGCGGCTCGGCCGGCGTCACCGTGCGCGGGGACTCCCGGTACTCGCGCAGCTTGTTACGCAGCGTGCGCACGCTGATCTCCAGCGAAGCGGCCGCATGGGTGCGATTCTGGTTCAGCCGTTCGAGGCGCGCTTCGATCATGAGGCGCTCCATCTCGCGGACCGAGCCCTGCTCGAAGGTGCGCGCCACGGCCGGCGCCGCTACTTCGTGCACCGCGTCGAGACGCGAGACCTCGCGGCGAAGACGCGACAACTCCGCCGCGCGCAGGACAAGATCGCGCACCGATGCGTCGGCGCGCACGACATCCCACGCCTGGCGGCGCACTTCTTCGTTGGCGACGGCTTCCGCCACGATCACGGGGATCGCGGGATAGCGGCGCGAGAGATTGGCAAGGAGCGATTCCGTGGTCGAGTCGGACACACGTCCCACCAGGACGACGTCCCACGCGCGCCGTGACAGCGACACGAGCGCGTCGGCCGCCGTGGCCGCACGGCCCGTCTCCACGTCCGCACCGCCGTTCCAAACCGTTTCGTTACCGATCAAGAGCAGGCTGGTTACCATGAGAGCTCTCCTTCTTCGAAAATGATTGTGTGAATGGTGGTCCCCGATGTGTCTCTGTGCATGCCGTTCACCATGCCGATAACGGGCGCGGACGCCGCGATGAACGCGAGGCCCAGACCCGCATGGTCCGCTTTGGCCGTGACGAACGGTTTCCAGATTGAATTGAGATCAAGGGTGGGATCGATGCCGCCGCCGTTGTCGCTGACGCGCAGGTGCACGGCGGAGCGGCCTTCGAGCTTGATGTGGTCGGCGCGCACGCGCACGATACCGCCGCGCGGTGTCGCTTCGACGGCATTGCGCAGCGCATGGAACAGCACGCGTCCGACGAACTCGGCGCGCTGACGGAATTTGCCCGGCGCGCGATCGATGAGCTCGATCGTGCACGAGCCCAGCGAGCCGCAGCGTGCGGCGACACGCGCGAGCACATCGGCCCAGCGCATCTCCACCACGCGTTCGCGCTCGTTCATGCGCAGTGCACCCATGCGCGCGGCAAATTCATCCAGGTCACCCGCGGAGCGCCCGATGCGCGCCGCCCACTGCCCCGCGTTGGAATCTCCCGCGTAGCCGTCTTCGATCAGCGACGCGTACGCGCGCACCGAGCCCGAGGTGTGGCGCGCCGCGCGCATCGTCTGCGCGAAGAGAACGTCGAGCGAGCGCATCAATGCCACGTCGTGCGCGTCAGCTTGCGGCGCCGGATGCGCCTCGAGACCGACGAGCAGCTCGTGCGCCGCGCGGCGAGCGCGGACGCTGGTGGCGTCGCGGGCGATGAATGCGTCGGGACCGTGGGATGGGTTCATGCCACGGACCATGGCAAGCCATGTGCCCTGAATTGCCGGGTGGCGGACCGGACGACTAACTGATTGTTACTAAGCGACTTGCGTGCAGCGAGAGGAGTCTCGGGCGGGAGCTTCCCAGGGTGCCGCTGGCCGGTTTCTGCCGGCCAGCGGGCTTCCCCGTGGGAAAGAACTGACCATTACGCTTCGGCGGCTGCCTCGTCGACGCCGTGGAACGTCTTGAGCTTCTCGCGCAAGGTCTGGCGCGAGATCCCGAGGATGGCCGCGGCGCGCGACTTGTTGCCGTTGGTCTGCTCGAGCGTCTTCTCGATCTGAATGCGCTCCACGTCGCGAAGCGTCATCGGGAAGAACGTGCTCGTCACACTTGCCGACAACGCGCGCGGCATGACTGCCTGCGTCGGGTCGAGCGGCGTGCCGCCCCGGATCTCCGTGGGCAGATGCGACACCAGGAGTGCGTCCTGGGCGTCGAGCAGCATGGCGCGCTCGATCACGTTCTTCAGCTCGCGCACGTTGCCCGGCCAGTCGTAGCGGACCAGGAGCTCGAGCACATCCCCGCCCGGCATCGACACCGACTTGCCCAGCTCGCGATTGAAACGCTCGATGAAGTGCGAAACCAGAAGCGGGATGTCGTCGCGGCGCTCGCGCAGCGTCGGAATCTGGAGCGGAATCACCTTCAGACGATAATAGAGGTCTTCGCGGAACTGCTTGTCCTTGATCGCCTGCGTGAGATCACGGTTGGTCGCCGAAACGATGCGCGTGTTGACGGTGAGATCCTTGACACCGCCCACACGGCGAAATGTCTTGTTCTCGAGCACGCGCAGAAGGCGCGACTGCAGCGTGATGCCCATCTCTCCGATTTCATCCAGGAACAGCGTGCCGCCTTCGGCCAGCTCCACCAGCCCCGCCTTGCGCGCCTTGGCATCGGTGAACGCACCCTTCTCGTAACCGAAGAGCTCGGACTCGAGCAGATTTTCAGGGACCGACGCGCAGTTGATCTCCATGAACGGACGCGGCTCGTCGTGGCTCGCGGCGTGGATGGCGCGCGCCACCAGCTCCTTGCCGCTCCCGCTCTCACCGGTGATGAGAATCGTGGTGGCCTTGCTCTGGCCGATCTTGCGGATCTTCTCGAAGATCTCCTGCATGGCCGGGCTGCGGCCGATGAAATTCTTGGAGAAGCTTCCGCCCACCGACGAGCTCGTACGCAGGTACGCGATCTCGGTCTTCAAACGCTCCGTCTCCATCGCATTCGCGATCGACACGCGCAGCTTCTCCACCGAGTACGGCTTGGGAATGAAGTCGTATGCGCCGTGCTTCATCGCGTCCACCGCCGTTTCCACTTCGGCGTACGCCGTCATCATCACCACCGGCACGGCGGCGTCTTCGGCGCGGATCGCCTTCAGCACGTCGAGGCCGGAGCCGTCGGGAAGCTTCATGTCGAGCAGAACCAGATCCGGGCATGTCTCGCGAAAACGTGCGATGCCGTTCGCGGCCGTGTCGGCGTCGACGGTCTCGTACCCGCTGGCCACCAGCGCTTCCGCCAGCGACCAACGGATGGTCTTCTCGTCGTCGATGATGAGAATCGTTTTGCCCATTCTGACTCCTTCGGGTTTGATTTAAGGCTGCAACTGCGCTAGCGCGTCACAACCGTGGTCACCGTATGAGCGGGGATCTTCACGGTGAAACGGGTGCCGCGCTCCAGAAACGTGCACGTCAGTGATCCCTGGTGGTCCTCGACGATCTGGCGCGAGATCGCGAGGCCCAGTCCGGTTCCCTGCGACCGCGTGGTCACGAAGGGATCGAAGAGCGTGGCGCGGATTTCGCGCGGCACGCCGGGACCGTCGTCTTCCACATCGATCACAATCCAGTCGCGCGCGCCGGCGGTTTCAGCGCGCGCCGACACGCTCACGCGCTCGCCGCTGCCGCACGCCTGCACCGCATTGAGCGCGAGGTTCAGAAGTACCTGGGTGATCTGGGACGCATCCGCGAGACACGCGATGGATTGATCGCTGGCACTCGCACGCAACTCCACACCGCGCGCCTGGGCCTGGTCCGTGACCAGACCGCGGATGCGCGCAAGCAACTCCTCGACCGCGCACGGTGCGATGGTGGGCCGGGGCGGCTTCGCAAACGCGAGCAGGTTGCGCACGATGCCGTCGAGGCGCGTCACCTCGTCCAGGATCACGCGCGTGTAGCGCGTACGATCGTCCTCGGGCCCGAGCTTTCCGCTCAGCACTTCGGCCGTGGTGGCGATGCCCGCGAGCGGATTGCGAATCTCGTGGGCCACGCCGGCCGAAAGCTGGCCGATGGCGCGCAGCCGGTCGTTGCGGCGCAGCGCTTCTTCCATGCGCTTGAGATCGGAGAGATCGTCGAAGATGGCCACCACCACGGTGCCGTTCACGAGATCGTCGTGCATGCGCGTGAGGCGCAGGCGCGCCGGAAACGTGACTTCGCCGGCGTGACACTCGACTTCCATCACGATGGAATCGGATTCGGACGCGAGAAAACGCGCGAAGATTTCGGGCGTGCCGTCGGCGGCGCGGAACAGATCGTCGAATGCAATCTGCTGGCGCGAGAGCGTGCGCAGGCGCGGGCACATTTCGTTGGCCCACGAATTGGCGTAGCGCACCAGGCCCTTGGGATCCGTGGTCAGCACACCGCTGCGAATGTTGTCGAGCACCTTGTGGTTGAAGCGCGACAGCTGCCGCAGCTCGCTGATGTACGTCGCGTTCGCAATCTCCTCGGCGAAGATCGTCTGCAGCGTGCTCAGGAAGTGGTAGTCGTACTGAAAATCGATGCCGTTGGTGTAGGTCTTGTCGAGCACCAGGAATCCGAGCGCGCGCCCCCGGTGCCGCATCGGGATCACGGTGAGACTCCAGCCCGTCGTGCGTTCGAGACACGAGGTGGGCCGCTCGCCCGAGGCATAGCTCTCCAGGCTGTGGATCTCGGCCCCGCGGGCATGGTTGTGCCAGCCTTCGCGAACGGTGGCGATAATGTGGGCAACCAGGGTCTCGTCCAGGTGGAAGACGGCGCGCGCGGAGAGCGCCCGTTCGCGGTCACTGAAAAGCAGGAGCCCGGCGCCGTTGGCCCCCATGAAGTTCACGAGCGCCATCAGGAACCGGTCGAGGGCGTCGCTCCAGTTCTCGTCTTCGCCCAGGTCCCGCCCCATGTGGTAGAGCGTCTTGAGCTGCGCTGCCACGCGCTGCAGGCGCTCGCGCTCCACGGTGGCGTGGGCCTCACTGCGGCCGACGGATGCGGCCGCCCGGGCCACCGGCTGGCCGCTCGAAGGCCGCCACGCCGATGTGGCCCCCTCGGGGGCCGGGAACGATTTCGGAAATTTCCTTTTCACAATTATTTACGATGCCGCTGACAACCGTCGCGACAAGGTGGTAACAGGCTTACCACACGTCCGAAAAATGCGGCAAATAAAAAAAATGGCCGTCCGGATGGACGGCCATCGTGCGGGCAATGGGTTGACGACTCAGAACGGGACGTGGCGCAGGATATAGGACTCCAGCCGCGTCTTGTCGGTTTCGGAGATGTCCGTGAAGTAACAGGCGACCTGGTACTCGCGCGTCGACGCGCTTTCCTTCTCGGGCTCGGTGCGGACCACCACGCCGTCACACGAGACGCGCGACGTGGCGCCGCCGTCGCCGGGAAGCTCCAGCGTTACACGCAGGCGCGTGAGCAGCGGGATGAAGGCGCTCGAGGCGAAGTAGACGCCGTTGGCGCTGACGTTCAGGCTCTCGGCGGTCGCGGTATCGCCGCCCAGCACGATCTCCATGGAGAGTCGCGCCGGTACCCGGGTGGATCCACGACGTTCGGCAGTTGACATGGACTCGACAACCTCCGGCGGGGCCGCGCTCGACCGCCGCGCTGCAAAGTGAACGCGGCGGCCGACCACGTGTCGGCCGCCGCATCAGGCTAGCGAATTCTCTTCTTATGACGATTCTTGCGCAATCTTTTCTTGCGCTTGTGCGTTCTGATCTTCTGTCTCTTGCGTTTACGTCCGCACGGCATGCGTCGGGTCTACCTTTCTCAACTGATATTGGATTAAGCGTTGTTGTCGTTTACGCGTGATTTGAGCTCGTTCGATGCTTTGAAAAACGGCACCAGTTTGGCCGGAACCTGCACGCCGTCACCCGTACGCGGGTTTCGTGCCTGGCGGGCGCGGCGCTCTTTCACCTTGAAGCTGCCGAAACCGCGGAGCTCTACTTTGTCTCCGTCGGCAAGGGCGCGGCAGATGTTATTGATCACCTCATTGACGATGATGCTTGTGTCCTTCTTGTTCAGTCCGGTGATCCGGGAGATCTCCTCGACCAGGTCTGCTTTCGTCATGGTTCTCTCCAGTGAAAAGTCTCGGGGTCGCCGCATCGGGCGTCCGCGACAAACATCGGCTCGACCCCGGCGAGCGCAATTACGAAAGAGCGCCGCCAGGCCGAGCTCGCATCAAGGACGCGTGGACGCTAACACACCACTGAACCACTGTCAAATAAGAGATTACAGGCTGGGATGGGACCGGAAGCAAAGAAAAAAAGGGCGCCGCTGCGCCGTGTGCCTGGTCTCGGGTTACGCAAAGCCTTGAGGAATGGGCCCACGCCGAAGCAATACACGCGCGCAGCAGCGCCTGATATCTGTCCGGGTGTATATCAAGTGATGTGCCGAGGGCACACGCGCGCCAGCGCGTGTCTTAACCTCAATAACAGCTGTAAGTTGGCGGTGTGGGAAATTACTGCCGGAGAGAAAATAGAAAGAATTCAGGGGCTACAAACTCATGCGGAGACTCGTGAAGTCGCGGGCTCGCGCAGCCGCGCTGGCATCGTGGTCCACCCGCGGTTCTTTCTTACTCGATGTTTCTTCCCGTGGAGTGGAATGCCGGACAAGGACACGCTGTCGCGTGTCTAGAGGTTCCACCCCGCTCTTTCGGCCATCGAGAAGATGGTTTGAAAGAGCTCGCGATGTGACGGTGTGAAGCGAACGTTGCGCCGTTCCATTACGACGGCGGCGGTCTGCATGGCGCGGTCGAGCTCGTAGCGGATGAGGCTCTCTCCGTGCCCCCAGGAAAAGCTGGGGACGAACTTCGCCGGCATTTCGGCGGAGTACACGTTGCAGTTGAATCCAATCACCGAACCCGTGTTGAAGAGCACGTTGATGCCGGTCTTGGTGTGGTCGCCCATGAGCAGCCCG
>DATNGX010000222.1:0-7870 GCA_035605755.1 Candidatus Krumholzibacteriia bacterium | reverse complement strand
CGCACAGCTCTCGCACCACGGCCGGGGCGAGATGAATCGACCCTGCGCGATTGTCCACCATGATGAAGTCGTTGGCGGCGCCGTTCATCTTCACGAACTCGAGTTTCACGGCATTACTCCTTCTTGCGGATCACCAGCACGGGTTCGGTCACCGTCGTCGCGGCCGGGACCTTGAGCCAGCCCGGTCGTCGCACGGAGGGCTCCGCGCACCCTTTGGGATTGGTCGCACACGGATAGCTTCCGGGCAGGCTGTCGGCCTTGATATCCACGAACGCGCGCAACGTGTACTCGCCCGGCTTGACGCTCTTTACCTCGTACGCTCCGGTGGAGTCGCATACCGCGCGATAGCTCGCGCGTGTCGAATCCGCCCTGTCGTACATCGCGACCATCACGCGCGCGCTGTCCGCACCCGTCTCATTGGTGACCGTACCCTTCACGCCACCCGGCTCCTTGGGGTCGAGAAGCACCAGCTCGATGTCTTCCACGACGGGGTGACCGGGCAGGACCGTCACGGTATCCGGGTAGATGATCCCCGGGTCGCTGTCCAGATCGTAGAACCCGTTGTTGTTCTGGTCCAGAAAGGCCAGGAGCACAAAGCGCGAGCCGTTGGAAGGCAGATACCGCAACGAGAACGTACCGTCCTTGTCCGTGACCGCCTCGCGATCGGCGCGGTCGCGCTCCACGCGCAGCGTATCGTTCGCGATGAGGCGGAAGCCGCGCACGACGGCGCGGGCCGCCGGTCCGCGCTTGAGCGAGACCTTGCCCGTGATGCGCGCCGTGTCCAGCACCGCCGTGCCGGTGGCAAACGCAAACTCGTGCGTCTGCGCCCCGGGCACGTTGTGGCGGTCCTGGTAGTCGGGCTTCACGCGCACCACGTACGTCGTGTCGCGCACGAGCGGCTGCGCCGGCTCGATCACGAGCGTGGTTCCTTCCCAGTGGACGCGACGAATCTCGATGGGCGGATTCACGGTCACATTGCGCTCCACGCGCTCCTCGTGCATCGGCTCGCTGAAGCGCAGACGAATCGCGCTGTTGGGCTCAACGCCGCTGGAGTCGGAGTGCGGAATGCTCTCGACAATTTTGGGCGGCGCCTTGTCTTCCGGCCCGCCCTGCGGCGGCACGCTCACCGCACACGCAAGCGCCAGGACCATCCAGATCGACACCGCCGCCATCACCGATGTTCGCCGTGTGCTCATGCGCGCGGGTGCGCCTTTCGGTACACCTTCTTCAGGTGCTCCACGGAAACGTGGGTGTAGATCTGCGTCGTCGACAGGCTCGAATGGCCGAGAAGCTCCTGCACCGTGCGCAGATCGGCGCCGTGGTCCAGCATGTGCGTCGCGAACGCGTGACGAAGCGCGTGCGGAGAGGCCTTGCTCACACTCGCCACCTTGCTCAGATAGCGTTCCACGATGCGCTGCACCGTGCGTGGGCTGATGCGAAGTCTGCCGGCGAAAGCCGGCTCCTTGTCATGCTCCGTCAGTCGCGTGTCGCCAAAACGCTCGTTCCAGTAGGCGTGAACAGCCTCCCGTGCCCGCCCTCCGAAAGGAACCACCCTTCTCTTGTTTCCCTTCCCGCGCACAATTACCTGGTCATCAGCCGCAAGAAAGTCCCCCACATTGAGCGCCACCATCTCGCGCAGACGCACACCGGCGCCGTAGAGAAACTCCAGCACGGCGCGGTCGCGCAGCCCGTTGAGGGTGGTGGTATCGGGAAGACTCATCATTTCTTCCAGACGCTCTTCGCCCACGATGGTGGGAACCGAGCGGCGGCTGACGCGCTGGGCAAGCTGTCGCGTGGGGTCGCTTTTCACCAGCTTGCGTGTGCGCAGGAATGCGAAGAAAGCGCGCAGCGCTGCTACACGGCGCATCATCGAGCGGCTGGAGAGACCGCGTCCCACTTCGCCGGCCAGAAAAGCGCGCAGCTCGAGCGGGGTGATGGAAGCAACGCGGGGTGAGCGCTCGCCGTCGGGATCGAGGTGGCGCGCGAAGAGTGCCAAGTCGCTGGCGTAGGCCTCGACGGTGCGCGCGGAAAGTCCGCGCTCGTGCGCGATGTGTTCGCGGAACCGTTCGATGGCGTCGTCGAGCAGCACGTCAACTCCTCCCGGGCGGAAGTCTGACTATATCCAAGGGGACGTCAGACGAACAACCATTCGTTCCGGCTCCGGAACTCCTTCATCGATGCAATCGCGGTTTCCCCGATGACCGCGTGACGCTCGCGTTTCGAGCGCACGTTGGGAGCGGGAAGGATCCCGAAGTTCGCGTTCATCGGTTGAAAGTTCTCGTTGGGTGTGTGGACGTAGCCCATCAGGGCGCCCAACATGGTGTTGGAGGGCAGCTCGGGCATTTCACGACCGCGCTGTCGCGCGGTTATCGAGAGTGCCACGATGATGGCGCTGGCAATCGACTCCACGTAGCCTTCCACACCGCATATCTGCCCGGCGTAGTACTGGCCTTCGCGCTGGCGGTCGGCCAGGTACGGCCGGCACAGAGTGGGAATGTGCAGGAAGATGTTGCGATGGATGGTGCCGAAGCGGAGCACGGATACGTCCGAGAATCCGGGAAGCATCTTCAACATTTCCTTCTGCGACGCCCATGTCATGCGGGTCTGGAATCCCACCAGGCCCATCAGGCTTCCCTCCCGGCTTTCCTTGCGCAGCTGGATGGCTGCGTACGGCTCGCGGCCGGTGCGCGGATCCGGCAGCCCCTTCGGTTTCATGGGGCCGAAGCGCAGCGTGTCGTCGCCGCGCCGCACAAGCACTTCGATGGGAAGACAGGCTTCGAAATACTTTTCTTCTTCGAACTCGTGCGCGCCGACGTACTCGGCGTTCTTGACGAACTCGATCAGTGCCCGGTACTGCTCACGATCGAAGGGAAGATTGAAATAGTCGGCGTCGCCCTTGTTGTAGCGGCTCATCCAGTATCCCGCGTCGGGATCGATGGTGTCGCCGTCCACGCTGGGTGCGATGGCGTCGTAGAAGTACAGATGATCGCGCGAACAGTGTTCCTGCATCGCGAGCGAAAGCGCTTCGCCGGTGAGCGGGCCGGTGGCGAACACGACGGGCGCGGGAACGTCGAGCGAATCGATGCGGCGGCGTTCCACCGTGATGCGCGGATGGCGCGCGATCTTCTCCGTCACGCCGCCCGAGAACAACTCACGATCGATTCCCAGCGCATGTCCGGCCGGGACCGACGACTCGCGCGCCACGCCGAGCAGCTTGCAGCCCAGGATGTCCATCTCGGCCTTGAGCACGCCCGAGGCCGTATCCAGCAGCGTGGACTTGAACGAGTTGGAACAGACGATCTCGGCGAGGTTCTCGGTCTTGTGAGCGCCGGTGGGAGTGTGCGGGCGCATCTCGAACAGACGCACATCGAAGCCGCGGTCGGCAAGCTGCCATGCCGCTTCCGAACCGGCAAGCCCGCCACCAACGATGTTGATTTCGCTCATGAATTGACGCGCGCTCGCGCGCCTCGGAGATATTGCAGACGACGAGCTATTCGCTCGTCGTCTCTTCCTTGCACTTCGGGCACTTCAGGTAGTCGCCCTTGGTCTTCGACGACTTGAACACGAGATACGGGTTGGCGCACGACGGGCACTCGAGAGGCGTGGGCTTGTCCCAGCTCGCCCAGTCGCAGCCGGTCTGCGGCTCGCCTTCCACCGGCGTCTTGTAGTTGCTGCACCCGTAGAACACCTTCATGCGCTTGGTGACCTTCTCGACGATCTTGCCCGTGCCGCACTTCGGACACGCCATGCCGATCGGAAATGCTTCCGTGTACTTGCACTCCGGATAGTTGGCGCACGCCGCGAAACGTCCGTAGCGCCCGCTCTTGGCGATCAGCTGCGAGCCGCACTTCGGGCACTTGCCCTCGAGCTGCACGCTCGGTGACTGCTCGGTGAGCGGCCGCGAGAACTTGCACTCCGGGTACGCGGGACAAGCGAGGAACTGACCGTTGCGTCCCCACTTCTTGACCAGGTTGCGTCCGCACTTGTCGCACTTGACGTCGGTCTCTTCCTGCAGGTCGTTCTTGAGACCGGCCTTTTTCTCGTCGATGTGGTCGAGCGACTCCTTGAACGGACCGTAGAATTGCTTCACCACGGTCTGCCACTTGAAGTCCCCGTCCTCCACCTTGTCGAGCTCCTGCTCCATCTGCGCGGTGAACGACGTGTCGAACACCTCGGGAAAGAAGCGCTCCAGCGTCTTCCACACCTGGCGGCCGAGTGTGGTGGGACGCAGGCGTCCCTCTTCCTTGTCGACGTACTCGCGCTCCTGGATGATGGACACGATGTTCGCGTACGTGCTCGGGCGTCCGATGCCTTTGTCCTCGAGATCCTTGATCAGCGTCGCTTCGGTGTAACGCGGCGGCGGCTCGGTGAAGTGCTGCGAGCCGTCGATGTTCTTGAGCTTGAGCGCGTCCTTTTCATTGACCGCCGGAAGCTCTCCGCCCTCATTGTCGAGCTGCTCTTCGTACACCGACAGGAAGCCCGGGAACGTCATCACGCGGCCGTTGGCCTTGAGCGTGTAGTCGCCCGCCGCGACGAGCACCTCGGTGGTGTCATAGCGCGCACTCTCCATCTGCGACGCCACGAAGCGGCGCCAGATCAGGTCGTAGAGCGCGTGCAGATCCTTGGTGAGGATGCCTTTCAGGGACTCGGGCGTGCGCGTCACATCCGACGGACGAATGGCCTCGTGCGCGTCCTGCGCCTTGGCGCTGGTCTTGTACTCGCGCGGCTTCTCGGGATGGTATTCCTTGCCGTGCTGCTTCGCGATGAAATCGCGCACCGAATCCAGCGCCTGCTCGGAAACACGCACGGAGTCGGTACGCATGTAGGAGATGAGACCGACGCGATCGTCGGTACCGATGTCGACGCCTTCGTAGAGCTGCTGCGCCAGCATCATGATCTTCTTGGCCGAGAAGCGCAGCCGGCGTCCGGCGTCGCGCTGCATGCTGCTCGTTATATAAGGAGGCTGCGGGTTGCGCTTGCGTTCCTTGCGTTCCACCGAGGTGACCTGGTAGGAGCTCTTGCGCAGATCCTTGATCACAAGGTCGGTGTCGGCCTGATTCGACAGCTCGATCTTCTTGCCCGCCTTTTCGAACAGCTTGACGGGAAGCTCGGCACCGGACGGAGTTAGCAGAACTCCCTCCACCGTCCAGTATTCCACCGGCACGAAGGCTTCGATCTCCGACTCGCGCTCGCACACCAGGCGCAGGCCCACCGTCTGTACGCGGCCCGCGCTCAATCCGTAATAGAAGATCTGCCACAGGATGGGACTGATCTTGTAGCCCACCAGGCGGTCGAGGATGCGGCGCGCCTGCTGCGCGTCCACCTTGTTCATGTCGACCTCGCCCGGCTTCTGAATGGCGCTCTGGATGGCGCCGCGGGTGATCTCGTTGAACACGATGCGCTTCACGTTCTTCTGCACGGGTGCGATGTAGTCGCGGATATGCCACGCGATCGCTTCCCCTTCGCGGTCCAAGTCGAGGGCGAGAAAGACTTCGTCCGACGCTTTCGCGTCCTTCTTGATCTGGTCGAGAATCTTCTTCTTCCCGCGCGAGATCACGTACTCCGGCGAGAAGCCGTTGTCCGGGTCCACGCCCAGCTTGTTGGTGGGCAGATCCATGACGTGGCCCACGGACGCCACCACCTTGAATCCCTTGCCCAGGAATTTCTTGATGGTGTTCGCCTTGGCCGGCGACTCAACGATGACGAGTGAACTTTTGGTCATTGGTTTCCTAAAGTGTCAATTGCCCTGAATGTTGCTTCGTTGTCCCAAAAATCAAAATCGCAAGATCGGGAGGTCTTGCGTCGGTTACGGTCAGAGTCTGTGTCAGCAAATAATGCTTAAACCGGTTCGCTGTCGGCGTCAAATCCACCGAACACATCCTCCTCGAGGTCACCGGGATCCTTGTCGAAGATGACCGCGTACGCGATCGACTTCACCTCTTCGATTCCAACTTTGTCGCCACCCATGGGGATGGCGCGCGCCACGATGGTCTCGAACTGGCGCGCATCGATCAGACCGAGGTTCTGCAGCCGGTAGAGGTACCCGTACGCCTCGGTCGCAAGACTCATGCGCTCGAACTCGCTCAGAACGCGCGTCACGCGGTAGCGCTGTCCCTCGCCCCGTGCGGACCGCGACGAGTACCAGAACACGGCATGGCCGATTTCGTCGGCGGAGTACCCCCGGCTCGAGAGCTCCTTGTCGAACTCGACGTGCCGGCGGTCCGCGCCGTAGCTCATTTCGGCGACGAGCACCACGAGATCCATCAGGCGTGTCCACATATTAGTGTCTTTCCCCGTTCGGACCTTGCACCGCAGTATGCGCATCCGAAAAGGGCCTGAAACATATACCGAGGTTTTCCGGCCCGGCAACTGGCAATTTGCTGATACAGGGTGTGAACGCGCCAACCCGAAGAGCTAACTGTTTACGCCACAACAGTTTTTATACTTCTTTCCACTCCCGCACGGGCACGGGTCGTTGCGTCCGACCTTCTTTTCGCTCCGGATGACAGGCCCCTTCTGAGGCTGGTCCCTGAGCACCGCGCTGGTGGCCTCGGTGGCTCCCCGGCCCGGTCCCCCGAAGGGACGGGGACGCGCGGCGCGCGGATCGGATACCGGCGGCGGTGCCGCCTCCTCGACCGGGGCGGCCGCGGCCGCCTGTTGCGTGATGGGCGTGGCCGCCTGGTGCTCGGCCCGGGCGCGCGAAAGATCCGCCGTGGGCCGCGGCTGCGCCGCGAGACGGGCGTGGAACATGGCAAAAAGAGCGTCGCGGTCGATGCGCTCGTTCAGATCACTGAACAGGCCGAACGCCTCGCGCTTGTACTCGACCAACGGATCCTTCTGCGCATATGCGCGCAGGTGAATGCCCTCCTTGAGCGAGTCGAGCTCGTGCAGGTGGTCCATCCATTTCTCGTCGATGACCTGAAGCAGAATGAATTTCTCGAACTCCGGCACCATTTCCGGATTGCTGAACTCGCGACCGAGGAAATCCTCGCGCATGCGCAGCGCTTCGTGCGCCCGCGTTTTGGCATGGTCGCGCAGCTCATCCAGCGAGTCCGACATGTCCTCCGGCAAGGTGAACGAGTACAGGAACGTCGACTCCAGCTGCGCCACGAACTCCGCGCGGCGCTGATTCTCGGGCAGCTCCGAGCCGTCGATGAAGCGCGTGATGGCGCCATCCACGTGGTCATCGATCATGCTCTCGATGATGGGATGCAGGCTTTCCGCGTCGATGACCTCGTTGCGGCGGCCGTAGATCACCTCGCGCTGGCGATTCATCACATCATCGTAATCAATGAGCCGTTTGCGGATCTCGAAGTTGTGCGCTTCGACGCGTTTCTGCGAACGCGCGATGCTCTTGGTCACCAGCGGGTGCGTGATGACTTCGCCCTCTTTGACGCCGAGGCGGTCCATCACGCCGGCGATGCGGTCGGAACGGAACAGGCGCATGAGGTCGTCCTCGAGCGAGATGAAGAACACCGATTCACCGGGATCACCCTGGCGGCCGGCGCGTCCGCGCAGCTGACGGTCGATACGGCGGGACTCGTGGCGCTCGGTGCCGATGATGTGGAGGCCGCCGACCCCGACGACCCGCTCGTGGTCCTCGTCGGTGATGAGCCTGGCCTCGGCAAGGGCCGCGTCGTAGGTCGCCTTGTCGACCTCGGCCGGGTTGAGCCCGCGCTTGTGGAGGATCTCCGACGCGAGCCCCGCCGGATTGCCGCCGAGGAGGATGTCGGTGCCGCGGCCGGCCATGTTCGTCGCGATCGTCACCGCGCCCGTCCGACCAGCCTGGGCGATGATCCCCGATTCCTTCTCGTGGAACTTCGCGTTGAGGGTCTCGTGCTTGATCCCGCGACGCTTGAGCATCGTCGAG